>CANFNN010000001.1 GCA_947448095.1 Bacteriovoracaceae bacterium
CCTCAAGAGTTTGACGGCACTGCTTATAAAGATCGATGCCTTCTTCAAAACGAAGCAGACTCTCATTCAAACTGGTATCACCCGACTCAAGCTCTCGGACAATTTGTTCCAATTTAATGAGTGATGTTTCAAAGTCCTTATCAGTTTTGCCGGTCATAATGCTTCTCCGTTGCCGTTTTGACACTCCTATCGTCCCATAAGCCACCGGCCTTCGACAAGTTTTCGAGGAGTTATAATCAAATGGAGTAAATTGCCCTGCTAGGTTTTTGGCACAGGGGTTGCTAAAATTGCCTACGAGGGCAGTTTTAGCCCACTCCATCAGGATGAAGGAGTCCATGAAGAATATTTGGGTACCATTATCGGGCCAAGTGGCCCAACAAAGAAAAGTTGAGACGATTGCCAACAACGTGGCAAACGCTAACACCGTTGGTTTTAAAAAAGACCAATTGGTTTTCAAAGAACATCTAACCGCCTTTACTCAAGGGGTGGAAGATATTCATATTCCGAGAAAAGAATTTTCCCCGGGCGATTTTTATCATTCTCAAGGAGCGGAAAATGCCATGGTTGCCGTTGATGGCAGTTACACCATTCATGAGCAAGGCCAATTCATTCCCACTAGTAATCCTTTAGATATCGCACTCAAAGGTGATGGATTTTTAGAAGTCCTCACTCCCAATGGTGTGCGATTTACAAGAAAAGGAAATCTCTCGTTAAATCGCGACAGTGAAGTCGTAACAGATCAGGGTTTTAAAGTGCTTACGGCACTTGAAGTTGCTCCGGAAGCCATGAGAGAGCCAGCTGCTATTAATTCAATTCCAAAACCAGAAGATCGAGTCCTTAAAGTTCCGACCAACTCTAAGTTAACCATCTCTCTTGACGGTGAAGTTCTCACAAGTGGTGGCAGCGTTGGAAAACTCTCGCTTGTCGAGTTCTCCGATAAGCATGCCCTTCGAAAAGAAGGGAACTCACTCTATTTAACACCTGATGAGACGAATATTCTCAGAACCGATATTAAAACCACAGTTAATCAAGGTTTCCTTGAGGGATCTAATGTAAATGCCATTGAAGAAATGTCTGAGCTTATTAAAGCTCACCGACATTTTGAATCAATCCAAAAAGCAATTAATGCTTATGACAGCATTTCCGGTAAGGCCGCCAATGAAATTGGTAAATTTTAAGTAAGGAGATATTAATATGATGCGTGCACTCCACACTTCGGCCACTGGTATGGCGGCCCAAGAGTCTAACGTAAACACGATATCCAACAATATCGCCAACGTGAATACAACAGGATTTAAAAAAGACCGAACAGAATTTGATGACCTTCTTTATGAAACTGTACAAGAAGCGGGAGCAAAGTCTTCTGCGAATTCTGAATACAATGTTGGTCTTCAAGTCGGATCAGGAGCGAAAGTTTCAGCTACCAGAAAGATCCATTCGCAAGGTTCTCCTCAGATGACTAATAACCCGTATGATTTAATGATTAACGGCGAAGGCTTTTTAGGAATTATCGGACCTAATGGTGAACTGAAATATACCAGAGATGGAAGCTTTAATGTTGATTCTCAAGGTAACATGGTCACTCGAGCAGGTCATAGAGTTTTCCCAGGAATTGTAGTTCCTCCGAATATTATGAAAATCAGTATCTCTGAAAATGGGAATGTTGAAGCCTTTACCAGAGAATCCATTGAGCCTATTAATTTGGGTCAAGTCCCGATATTTACATTTGTGAATCCTGTGGGTCTTCGCTCAGAGGGCGGAAACATGATGGGAGCGACTTCTGGTAGTGGCCAGGCGATGCAAAATATCCCAGGAGAAAATGGTTCGGGCATGCTCATGCAAGGGGCAATTGAGGCTTCAAACGTGAACGTCATGAATGAAATGACTGACTTGATTAAGGCCCAACGTGCTTATGAAATGAATTCAAAAGTCATGGGTGTTGCGGATCAAATGTTACAAACCGTAAATAACATAAGATAAATAATGAAATATGCTCTTCTTCTTTTAGCTTTTATCACTCAATGGGCTTGGGCCTGTGAGGTTCATCTTCCCTATCAATTACTTGTCTTCAATGACGACAAGAGCGGCCAGGAGATTTATCAAGCTAAGAACTGTGATCTTTCCGCTCTAGATACTCTTCACCAGGTTGTGACTTCACTTGAGGGCCGAGTGGCATCTTTTCAATTAAAAGAAATGATGAATTCGCGTGGTCATAATATTGAAATCCAACCTCAATCATTTTTCATCCAACAATTTCGAAGCTTAATTCGTGAGCAGTTGGCACTTCCAACAGGAGTTCAAGTCAAAGCTTCAAGCCCCATTAATATGCCAGGTATTTTGGCACTTCCAGCTGGGGATAAAATTGAGATCAGCTGCTCGACTTGCCTCTTTGGATATCAGCAACCTTTAAATGTAAGTATTTTAGGATTTGATGGCTCCAGACAATCAATGCGCGCAACGGCTGATTTTAAGAAATTAGTCAAAGCCTACAGACTCATTTCGGCTTTGCCTTCATTCAGCTCGATTAATGCCTCTGACGTTTTAAAAGAAGAATATATTGAATCGATTCCCCATACTGATCTAATTTCAGATATTGAGACACTCGCATTTTATAAAACCAACAAGCCACTCAAAGCAGGTGAGATTCTTAAAACGTCAGACCTCAATGCCGTTAATTTAGTTAAGGCAGGCCTTAAAACTGAAGTTGTACTTGAAAATCAAATGATTCGTATTAAAACTCAAGGAATCAGCCGCAGTAATGGAACCATTGGTGAATTAGTTGAGGTCTATCATCCTCAAAAAAATAAAAAATATCAGGGCCGAGTAGTTGATATCAACAAGGTGCTTGTCGAGCTATGAAAATCCTAACTCTTGGCCTTTTATTCTTTTTAACTTCGTGTGCAAATTACGTTAATAATATTCATCGTCAAATTGATCGTGAAGAAAAAGTAGCGCGAGGAGATACCAGTCAAGGCATGCGTGAACATTATGCCCCTTATAAAAGTCGCTTCAATCGCGAAGATGATAAACGTCCCATTAAAGATCCTCGAACGTATTCTATGAGTGATGGCGGGCCATCAGCTCAGCTCAAGCCACCAGTCAAACGAGAATACAGGCCTCAGAGATATAAGGCAGACGATTTTGTTGATTCAGACAGTGGTGGAAGTTTATGGGCCAATCAAGGATCAAGTTCATCACTCTTTACCTACCAAAATGATAAGCACACCGGTGACATGGTCATCATCAATGTTTTAGAAAATCTCAGAAATCAAATTTCGGCAGAATTAAAACGTGTTTTTCCAGAGAGACCCAAAAAAGTCGCTGATGGTGCTAAGCCTGATGCGAAAGGAGCCGCCGCTCAAGCTCCGGCAGCAAATGCCCCAGGTCGTGAAGAAGAAATGGATATGAAAATTTATGATAAGATTTCTGGGACAGTGATGGAGGAAATCAGTAAAGATTATATCCTCCTTCGCGGCAGAAAAGACGTGATCTTCAAGAAGGAAAAACAGTCCATAGAAGTTCAGGGTCTTGTTTCAAGAAAAGACATCATGGAAAATGATTACGTTAACTCAGACAGGCTCTTAGATTCACGAGTTTTCATTATAAGGGAAAATCAATGAAAAGAATCCTCTCAATTGTTCTATGCGCCCTTGCTCTGCCTTCGATGGCGGCATCCAGTCGTCTCAAAGACTTGGTGACTATAAAAGGCGTTCGAGAGAATCCCCTCGTCGGTTATGGACTCGTGATTGGACTCAATGGCACTGGCGACGGTGGCGGTGAAATCACCAATACTTCTTTAAAGAAAATGTTTCAGACCTTAGGACTTAATCCGCAAAAAGAAGTGACTTCTAAAAATGTTGCCGCAGTTATTGTGACGGCGAAACTTCCTGCTTTTGGTCGTGTAGGTCAAAAAATGGGCGTGACTATCTCCTCTATTGGAGACGCCTCTTCACTTGCTGGCGGCACACTTCTCGTTACTCCCCTCAAAGGTGGTGATGGCCAGATCTATGCTGTGGCCAATGGGGCCCTTTCAATAGGTGGTTTAGAGAAAGGAAAAAAAATGGCGACTACGGGTCGCATCCCTGACGGTGGAATTATCGAAAAAGAAGTCGAGATGGCCTTTAATGATAAAAAAGCTGTTCGTATGGCACTCAATAATCCAGATTTCACAACGGCTGCCCGAATTGAGAAAACCATCAATCAAGAACTGGGTGGCAAGTATGCAACTGCTTCAGATGCTACGACCATAGACGTCATTATTCCTACTTTTTATGAACGTAAAGTAGTTGAGCTAATTGCTAATATTGAAAATTATAAAGTCATCGCCGATGTTGCCGCCAAAATTGTCATCAATGAGCGCACAGGTACTTTGGTTGCTGGTGGTGACATTGTTTTAAAAAAATCCGCCGTCAGCCACCGCGATATGGTGCTTGAAGTTAAAGGTGGAGACGAAAGCACGGGTAAAAAAGTCATGCAGGCCATGGAACAAACCACTACTATCAATGACTTAGTAAAAGCCCTGAATGCTTTGGGGACAACCCCTGAAGATTTAATTTCTATCTTTCAAGCCCTCAAGGAAAATGGTTCGTTACTCGCAGAGATCGAAGTCATCTAGCACCTAGGTCAAATTTTCCTAGGGGTGTTTTTTACTAACACCCCCCCGTCGAAAAATGCTACACTTTAAATAGAATCTCATCAGGATGATGGGATCAAGAAACCAGGATGGTTCCGAGTGAAAGTCACAGCAGATTTCAAAACTCTCCCCGCTCAAAAGCCAACCAATCCTATTAAACCGTTTGAAGAGATTGCAGAAGGCATGGAAGCGAATTTTACATCACACATGTTAGCAGAAATGCGCAAAACAGTTCCTAAAGAGGATCAAGACTCTTCTGCCATGGAGTACTATAATTCTTTGTTAGATTACGAACGTGCCCAACTTATGGCAAAGTCTGATAGCGGTCTGGGAGTGAAGAAAGTCATCCTCGACCAGATTGTTCCTCAGCATATGAAGCATTATTTAAAAAACGCGCAAGCCCCGGTGCCAAGTCAAGGATTGACGAAAGTATCCATGAAGGAGAATTCAAATGAGTAGTATCGACACCCGTTCTTCATTTTTCCCTAGAACCAATACAACGAAATCAGAATCGGCCAAGGGTGGAAGTCAGGTTGGCGGAGCTAACCGTAACACCGCTGAGCGTGCGACAGAAATTATGGATAAAACTGGAACTGATGCTCAGGTGAGTATCGGAGACGGTGTAAAAGAATTTGCTCGTATTAAAAAAGCTGCAATGAATGCACCTGAAGTTGATAATTCAGAAAAAATCGCCCGTCTTAAGGCCCAGATTGCGGCCGGAACATATGAAGTGGATTATGACGGCTTGGCCGACAAAATCCTAACGACAGAGTTTTAAGGAGCCCTGAAAATGGATCTACGTCTGGACGAGAAAAAACTTTATTACCATCACGTGCTAAGCGTTTGGGAAGGTTTTTGCCAACTCCACAAAGAACTTTTTGATCTGACTTGTGATGAGTACATGACTCTATTGGCAAGCGACGTCGATAAACTTGAAGGAATGCTGCCCCTTAAAGAAGAAATTATTGGAAAGATCAGCGAACTTGAAATTGATAGAACTGAACTGATTGAAAAATTAAATAATAGTAAAATTTTTAGTAAGCATATTGCCACTTCTGGAGATTTGCTCCTGGCATTTGCAGAAATGGATCAACAAGCAGGACTGCCTGCTTTGAAAAACTTGAATTCTCTATTGATCGATATTATTCACAGAATTCAAGAGCAAAATAAAAAGAACCAGATGTTCTTAAACAAAGCGATGCTCTCTTTGCGTGAAATCAAACAAGGTTTCACAGGCAAAAAAACATATACAACTTATGGCGCGGACGGAATGACTCGCGCTGTTGGGCGATAATAGCCAAGGGACCAAGGATTGGGCTCAGACTTATTAAGTATTGGTAAATCAGGCCTCTTTACAGCGAAGCAGTCGATGTCTACTACTTCGCACAATATTGCCAACGCAAATACGGAGGGCTTCTCACGCCAGGAAGTCAGAACTGAAACCGGTATTTCCCTTGGTGAGGGTGATTATGTCGTCGGTTCCGGAGTAGAAATCCAAAGCATCCGTAGAGCTCACGACGAGCTAGTTGAAAAGAAACTCAATACTTCTATTACAAGCCATAAATTTAATGAAGAAAGAACTAGTCAGCTTGGTCAAGTCGAAGAAGTTTTTAACGAAATTAATTCTGATGGTATGAATAAAGTCCTTAACCGATTTTTCAATTCCATGAGTGAATTGTCTAACCAGCCTGAAAACGAAACAGTAAGAACAGTTGTAAAAGAAAACGCTAAAATTGTAGTCGGCGACTTTCATCGAATTCAAAGTAGCCTTGATCATATTCGTGCTGGAATTAACAAAAAAGTTAATCTTACGGTTCAAGAAATCAATGGGCTCACAACCAATATAGCGAAACTCAATAAAGAAATTAATATCCAGGAAGTCTCTGGTGGTATGGCAAATGATCTGCGTGATCAACGAGATAATTCCCTACGTACTTTAGCTGAATTTTTCCCACTGCAGGTTTATACTGATGGGCAAAATCAATTTGTAGTAAATATTGAAGGCGTTGGTTCCATTGTAGCGGGTGGCCTTGCTCAGGAATTGGCCGTAGGCTCCACCATCAAAGACGGATCATCCAATATTGATAAAGGTAATGCCGAACTCTTTTTTGCTAATCGTCCTGGCATTCCCTTCACTGATAAAATCAAAAGCGGAACCCTGGGTGGACTCCTAAAAACTCGAAACGATGAAGTTGATGGTCTTGAAAAGCAACTCGATGAACTTGCCCATGGCCTAGTCCATGCTACAAATGCGATTCACAGACGTGGTTTTGCCAATCACCCTGTGCCAGTTGATGCCGAAGGCAATCCTGTTCCTAATGCCTCTCTAAGAAAAGTAACGGGTATCAATTTCTTTAAAGAGCCGCTTGATATGAAGCGTGCAGCTGAATATATCGACATATCTGATGACATCAAAGAAGACGTAAACAACATCGCGACTGCCCTCGAGGCCAATAAACCTGGAGATAACCGTGTCGCTTTAGCGATCTCTAAATTACAACACGAAAAAGTTCTAGGAAGTGGAACCACCACTTTCGAGGAGCAATATTTAAAATCAGTGGGAAATATTGGTCTTCAGACCGGTAAATCTAAAATTGATAGTGAGCAGTCATCAGGAATTCTCGCTCAGGCAAAATCCTTTAAAGAACGTCTTTCTGGAGTTTCCTTGGATGAAGAAGCGGCCAATATGGTTCGCTACCAGAACGCCTATGAAGCTTCTGCTAAAGTGATCAAAGCATCTGATGAAATGTTCAGAGCGGTCTTGGGATTACTCTCATGAGGCATAACATATGAGTAGGGTTTCAGAAAATTCATCGCTTAACTCAGTTAACTACGCGGTTGGAAAAACCAAGAGTAAAGTTGAGGATTTGCAACTCAAAGGATCGACTCTTAAACGGATGTCGAAGCCTTCTGATGATCCTATTGGAAACGTTGAACTCATGGCGATGCGTTCTCAAAATGTTGATGCCGACCAATATCTTCGAAACCTGAACTTTGCCCAAACCAATCTTGCGTACACGGAAAATATTTTAGAAGAGATGACGGATATTTTAGTTAAAGCCAAAGAACTCGCTATCGGGCAAGCCTCTTCTATTTATAGTCCTGAAATTCGCGAAGGCGTCTCTAAAGAAATTCACCAAATGCGCCAGCAGGTTCTAGGTCTGGCCAATAAGAGAATTGGGAATCGCTATATTTTCGCAGGCCAGAAAGTACTTACTCGTCCGTTTGATCAAGATGGTAAGTACATGGGTGATAAAAATAAAATCAATATCGAAATCAATAAAGATGTTTTCATTCCCATTAATATAAATGGGAATGAACTTTTCTTTGGAAAAGAGAAAAAACCGATTGAACGAAGTCACGTAGATCTTGCTATACCGGGCCTACCAGGCGGCGTAGAAATTAAAGTCGATCTTCCTCTACCAAATCTAGAAATTGACGCTAAAGGTATTCATCGTGTCCCAGCATCAACCGGTGAGGATGCACAATCAGTTGCCGTCAGCGTCTTTGATGAGCTTCGCTCCCTCGAGAATGCTCTCTTAACTGATAACCCTCAAATCATTCAAGGTTTACTGGAGCGCCTAGACACAAGTACTGAGCGCATGGTGGCACTGCGAACTGAGATTGGGGCACTGACTAATACGATTACAAATTCAGAAACCAACATAGAAAAGACAAAACTTCTTAATGATGCGCATAAAAGCAAAATTGAAGATGCCGATGTTGCGGAACTCATGGGGGATCTGCAAAAAGAACAGGCCGTCCTTAAGGCAACCTATAGAGCGAGTGCTAATTTGATGAATGTTAGCCTCATGGACTTCCTAAAATAAGAAATTCTTACATAATCTTAACTTTTTTATCAAATTACCTTGATTTTTCCCCTATATTTGACGTAAACCCATCGCAACAGTAACTTTATTGAGTGAAGACATATTCTTGACACGATAGACAAGGATCCACATGCTAGTTCTGACACGGAAGCTGGGAGAAAGCATTGCAATCGATGATAATATCAAAATCGTTGTAGTGCAGATAAAAGGCAAACAAGTTCGCCTAGGCATCAAAGCCCCCAAAGAAACTAAGATCCACCGCGAGGAAGTATACCAAGCGATTCAGGATCAAAACACAGAAGCTGTTCAAGCAAGCATGGGCGATATTGCGCGCCTCGGCGAAGAATTGAAGAAGAAATAATTTTCCCCCTTGATCATTTAAACGATTGACTGGTACCATCAAAGTGTTATGGTAGGAATACCTTACCATTTTATTTTGGAGGACATCCGTGAAAGTCAAAACCACCAGATTTGGGGAACTTGAAGTTAACCCAACTGATCTCGTCACATTTGCTGAGGGACTTTTTGGTTTTGAAAACCTCAAAAAATACTTCGTAGTAGATCCAGGTGACAGCACTCTTATTCTTTGGCTTCAATCAACTGAAGAAGAAAAAGTAGCTTTTCCAATTATCGAACCAAAGATTTTCAAACCAGACTATATTGCCAAGCTTTTGCCAGCTGATTTAAATGGCCTAGAGCTAGAATCTCTTCAGGCAGCCAAGCTTTATTGCATTCTTACAGTTCCGGCCAACGTTACTGAAATGTCTGCAAATCTTAAGGCACCGATTGTTATAAATTCAGCTAAAAAAATTGGTAAGCAAATTGTTCTTCAAGATTCAAAAGTTTCTGTGAAACATGAAATGTATAAAGAACTTAAAACTTATATCGTGAACTTTTCTTCTGATGATGCTCGTCGCACATCTTTTGAGCCAAGTATCACTGTTGAGTCTGGAGATCTTAAGGGTGCTAAAAACATCACAAGAATTCTTGAAGCCCAATAGTATCAAATTAAAGCTTATATAAAAAAAGCCCTCTTTAAGAGGGCTTTTTTTTTGCGTATGTATTTAAAAGCTATGAAAGAGTAATGGTGGTCTCGGTTGCTCCACGCGAGAGATTCACATACATACTGGCTTCAGCATGGTTTGGTTCACGGCTTAAGACATTTTGCCACTCGGCCTGAGCTTCAATTATATTGCCATTACCATAGTAGAGTAAGCCGAGCGCAATTCGTGCAGGCATGTAGCCTGGTTGTTCATTTTTTAATCGCTTCAACTCTTCAAAGGCTTTTGAGAGAAAACCTTTTTTTGAATAATTCTTAGAAATCTTGATTCGAATTTCAAGATTGTCGGGATCAAGGGCCGAAGCCTTATTGTATTCAAATAAAGCTTCATCATGACGGCCATAGGACGCGTACATTTCTGCAATCTCATAGTGCTTGAGAGAGAATTTCTTATTTAAATGAGGATCCGCTAGGCCATGACCTTGAGAATTTTTAACCTGATTATTGGCCTTCTCAAAGATTGCTTTCGCTTCTTCATACTTACCAATATCGTTGTAGATCACAGAAAGTGAAATGGCAGCATCAGTATGGTTTGGTTCAAGCTCCAGAACTCGGCTAAAGGCTTTAATGGCCTTACCAAGCTCTCCCCTAAGGTGAAAGACATTTGCCAAATAAAAAAAACCCTCTGTGGAATTAGGGTTTTGTTCAATGACTTCATTAAGCAGAAGACCGGCGGTCTTTAAGTCATTTTTTTGGAATGCTTCTTTAGCTTTTTTAAGCAAATCATTCATTTTGACGAATTCCAAAAGCATATCCCTGTTAAAGTTCTTTTTTACATGCGTGTTTGACTGATTTTATTTCGGACTGTGACTGTTTATCAACCAATTGGTAAAACTTTTCTATGTAATCAAGACAAGGCTGCCATTCCTTAAGCTCTTGAGTGGCCAAAATCGTTCTTAGCATGGCGTGATTACGGGTCTTTGGATCCTGGTGATTGTCTAAAATATCTAAATACCAGTACCTTGCGGGCGCAAACTTCTCGGTTTTAAAGTAAAAATCAGCGATATACTCGTCTTTTTGTCTGACCATCTTTTTGGCCTTAAGAATTCGGCTATCAGCATTTAATCGATAGCTAGAGTCTGGATACTTGGCCACAACTTCTTCATAGTATTTAATTGATTCCATGGCAGGCTCTAAATCACGGTCTATTGTATCGGGAATCTGTTTATAAAAGGATTCTGCAATTTTAAAAATGACGTAAGCAATCTTTTCATGCCTCGGATGGAAATCTCGAAAAAGAAGATAGGCTGCGGCCGCCTCAACATAACTTTCTTGCTCATAAAGAACATCCGCCTGCATAAGTTCAGCGGGAGTTGCATAAAAAGAATAAGGATGCTGAGTTTTAATAATATTTAGCTTCTCAGTGGCCAGAATAAACCGCTCAGCCCTGAACAGCTCTTCTGCTTCCTTGAAAAGAACTTCGGCTTCTGTTCTTCCTTTGGGCTTGTCCGATGAACAAGCAGCAACCAATAAAATTAATACTAAAAACTTCATAAAATGCCTCATGACTGTACCGACAGATCTTTATAAATTTCTTCAAATAATAACTTAAAAAATGCAATAAAAGGGATGATAACAATCATTCCCACAACTCCACCGACCTGTCCTCCCACAATAACACTCACGACGACAATAATTGGGTTGAGGTTAACGACCTTGGAAACAAGCAGAGGGAAAACTAAGATCATATCGATGAGATTGGCCCCTAAATAAATGAGCGTCATAGCTAGCATCGAAATATTAGGATCATTAGAAAGTAGTGCGACCAAAACCGCTGGGATAACACCAAGAATAGGGCCAATGTAGGGGAGAATGTTTGTTATTGCAGCAACGAAGCCCAAAACAAATGGGTAGGGAAAATCAATTATCAATAGGCCTATCGTGATGATGGTTCCCAGTATTGTTGCTTCAATAAACTTGGCAATGATGTATTCCCCGAACTTGGTATTAAACTGTGAAAAAAGAACGTAGGTTTTTTCAAAAATAGAATTGGGGATTGTGCGCAGAAGATTTCTGCCCACTTTTTTACTTTGAAAAAAGAAAAAATACAAAAACATTGGGACAAGCAAAAGCCACTCAAAAAAGGAAGATAAATAATCCGGAATTTGGGATAAGAGACTTGCTCCACTCTTCTCCAATTTCTTAACCATAAACGTTACCGGATCAATATTTAGCCGATAACCAAATTTTTCAAAAATATAAACCTTAATGGTAAAATACTTTTCTTGAAGGGTTTTCTGAATTTCAGGCAGCTGACTTGCAAACTTACTAAAATCGGTATCAATATTGTAGAAAGCGGCAAACAAAGGAAAGAGTGAAAAACAAACTCCACAAATTAAAAGCGTAAAGAAAAAGATCCTTTGCTTTTTAGAGCCAGTCGTTAACAAGGAGGTTAGTGGTTGGGACATGAGGTAAATGATATAGGCAAAACCAAACGGCAGCGTTAAGCGCGGAAATAAAATGGCAAACGCAATACCTGTAAATAATAGAAAAAAGAATAAAACGAGTTTGATTTTTAAATTACGGTGCATAATTAAACTCGTTGCTCTAATTCTTTAATTTTCTTTTTTAAAGACATGATTTCGCGAGTCAACTGGCCCATTCGATTGGCCATAATAAGTGCTGTTTCTCTCAAAAACTTGGCCCCTAAAACGGGATAGAATTCTAACATCTTATCCAAGTCGGGTTTAAAAATACCCAACAGGACCGTATTCTCGTTGGCAATAACAGTTGCACTACGACGATTAAATTCCTCTAGAAGTCCCATTTCCCCAAAATATTGTCGGCGGTCTAGCCTAATTACGAGCTCACCTGGTTCAAGCATATTGTTGTTCAAATGGTTAGCATAAATATTTACTGCGCCTTCAAAGATAAAATAAAAACCATAGCCTGAATCACCTTGGCGAAAGATAACTTCATTCGCCATAAATTCTCGTTTATGGAGAAACTTTGTAAATATTCTTATTTCATTATCCGTGAAGGAATTAAGCACCGTCGTTTTTTTAAAGAAAGCATGGAAATTATCTTTCTTACCAAATGACAAGGGACTCACATCCCATAGGTATTTCAAGAGAGGAACGTCCAGTCTGTCGGGAATAATCTCCCCTCTTTGTATTTTTTCCATCATGTCTTTTTCGTAGCTCATTTTAACTCCAAACTTTTCAGATCTTCTGGTTTTATCCATCCTGCAAACCTAGAGGGATAAACAACTTCTTCCCAACCATCTCTTTTGTTAGAAATAATCATTAATCCCTGTGGTAACTCTCCAATAGGTCCAAATACGGCCGATGGGCCTTCATAAATAACTTTATTAGAGGTGACAATTTTGCGAGGCCACGCATCAATCCACAAATCTAACATGAGAGGCGCAGAAACAGCGACAACAAAGATTATGGCGGATTTCAGAGAAGGCTTTTTTTTCAACAAGTATATTCCAACTGCGAGAATTAGGAATCCGAGTGTCACAAGAGGTCCGTCCGCAGCGATGATACTCGATTTGATAAGATAGTCAGAAGTACTCAACGGCTTTTCAAGACGGGTAATATCTAATTTCTCTTCGACCAGAAGAAGATTCTGATTAAGTTGTTGAGTATTAAGTCCACTTTTATCGGCCAAAATAAAATGAAAACGGGCCATCGGCCAATTATTCATCTCCGCAAGAACTGTTCCCATATTGTAATGCCATAAACCAAGATCAATATCTTTTTGGTGGGCTGCAAGAGTTTTAAGAGCACTAGCATAATCCTTTTTGAGATAAAATCCCTCAAAGGTTTTCAAGGCGTTTTCTATAGTAGTATCCTCCAGAATGTACCTTATTATCCCTCAGCGCTTTGAAGTAAATCAAGGATAACAGTAGAATGACACCGCGGATAAATGAATCAAATCAACAAACTGCTCTTTCTGGGTTTTCTGCGCAATTATTATCCCAAGCTCAAAACAAAAAAATGGCTTATCAGATGAATGGTAGTAGTCCATTGTTTCAACTTTTACATCCTGCCTTAATTAAGTGCACCCAAATATTTGAAAATTCCCCCAATGATCTGGTTTTTCGTACGCAGTCCTCGGGTTGGAATATAGTCAGCTATAAAAACATCCAGGAAGCGACCCAAAATACTCATAAGCTTAAAATTTATGGTGGCTATCCCTACGACATTGGCCTATTCATTCAAGAGAGCCCTTTAGAGGCGCTGATTGATTTTGATATTTTGGGCACGATTCACCTGTTTAAGGGTGAGCCACTTGGATCTGTTCCCAAAAAAATTGATCTGCATCATTATCTTTTACCCTTGTGGTTGGATTATGCGTTAAGCCCCGAATTATGGGGACCGTCAGGTAAATGGACCCGCTTTCACCGCGAGCTTCATACCCTTTTTGATCATTATGGTTTATTTATAGACAAGGATTTTCCTGGATTTTATCCACTTAAGCGTGAAGCGAAATGGCTCTCTGAACAGGGATTTCATGGCCGACTCACGAGTACAAATTTTGACTTAATTCCAACCTGGGACTTTCCACTTTCGGGCCTCGTTGAATTAAAGACAGCACTGGCGCGGGGGCCATAAAATGTTTATTTTGAGATCAGTACAGCCTAAAGACCTAAAAGACCTCTACAAGCTGAGCAATATTATGACTTTCATAAATCTTCCACCTGACGAAGATCTTATTAGTGCCAAAATTGATAGCTCAATTAAAAGTTTTCACAATCCGAGTAAAAAATTGTGGGAAAACTACTATATTTTTGTTCTTGAAGATCAGGCGAGCAATGAAGTGCTTGGTGTTTCAATGATTCATGCTCAACACGGAACGGAGAATGAGCCTCATTTTTATTTATCAGTGGGGCAAGAATCTAAATTTTCTCAAACAATCAATACCGGTTTTGTTCATGGAACGTTAAAACTTGGTTTTGACACGAACGGGCCAACAGAAATTGGGGGATTAATTCTTAATCCTGAATTTCGTGCACACCAGGAAAAACTAGGCAAACAATTATCATTTGTTCGATTTCTTTATATGGCCGATCATGCGGACCGCTTTAAGGCTATGATTCATTCTGAATTGGTTCCACCTCTAGATAAATTTGGAAATTCTCCACTCTGGGAAGCTGTTGGACGAAGATTTTTTAATATGAATTATCATGAAGCAGATATCCTCAGCCGCAGTAATAAAGAATTTATTCTAAGCTTGTTTCCCTCTGAAAATATTTATCAAACTCTTCTTCCTATGGAGGCAAGAGAGTCTATTGGAAAAGTGGGGAAAGAAACTGAACCTGTTAAAAGAATGCTCGAAAATATTGGCTTCAAATACACCTTTGAGGTAGACCCTTTTGACGGTGGTCCACATTACCGATGCCCCTTAAAAGACATCAAACCAATCAAAGAAAAAATTACGGGTCAACTAGTGGCAGATCGGTTTGATAGTTCTGAATCAAGCGAAGCTCTGATACATGTGCAACATTCAGATTATGATTTTTTTGCTGTGAAAGCTCAGCTACAAGTTCATGAAGATGGCAAAATTTCTATGGATCCGGAGGTAGTAAAAAAACTTGGGCTGGTTTTGCCTCAAAAAATAAGTGCTATACCCTTCAATTAAGCCTGCTTCTTATTCACTAACACACCGTTAGTAGAGGCAAATCTGAATTTTTCCTTACCTTCAACGGCTGAAGTCTTAACGATGTAGACATCTGATGACTTAGCATATTCTTTTGCCCCATTTTTCTTAAAAGCGGGGTCTGACAAATCTTTGCCCAACTCGCGGCCCCAAAGCATTAACTCAGTAGATTGAATATTGATTTGGGGTTCTGTAGGCTTTATGGCTTCACCTGCTAAGGGGCGTGAATCGATAACCTGTTCAAATTCACTTATGGGCTTTTTGAATGGAAGGACCTTGGCCAGAACTGGATCTGCTGCCACCGGAGTTTGCTCCGCTGGTCCTGAAGCATCGTCCCAAACGACCAAATCCTCTCCTGCAACCTTTTTTAGCATTACAGGCTTAACGAGGGCTGCCCGAGACAATTTTAGTATCTCTTCTAGACCTATAATTCTTAAGGCATTTAGAACAAATGATTTGGCCACGAAAGTCCCCTTCCTTGACTATATCGGTCAACCTCTTTAGAAACTTGAGATTTTTAATAAGGTTTCTTTGAAGATAAACCTTTTAAAAGATGTCTGGACAAATAAAATGCTGAGGTTTATAAAATTACAGACCTTTTGACTATTGTTGGGGAGTGGCGCAGTTGGTAGCGCAGCAGACTGTTAATCTGTTGGTCGTCGGTTCGAGTCCGACCTTCCCAGCCACTTTATATGCAATTTTCTCCTACAATATATGCGCGTCTAAAGTCCCGCTTGAAACGACGCTACTCTTATAAGCTTCAATCTGTAGTAAAATCTCTTAAAATTTATCCCAAATCCAAAACTGCTCATTGGATTAAAATTCATAATACTGAATTAAAAGATTTCACCCCACAGAGATGGTTTTTCATTCAACAGCTTGAAACCTTGATCTTTTTTCTATCCCAAAAATCAGATGTCGAAAATGCCGAGATTTTTTCAGAGCAAGATGATTTGATTTTTGAAAGATGGAACAGTAGTGAGTTTGCAGACATCTTTCTAAGATTTCTTAACAAAAGACTTTCTCTTGTAAATGCCTCCAAAGAAACTGCAAACGTTTTTGACGAACATTTGGTTTGTCTGGGAAACTTTCATTTATTGAAAATTCAAAGCTCTCAAAAAAACTATCGACTCCAACCCTCTTTAGGTGATGTAAAAAAGCAAAGTATCGTTTCCAAACTTTTAGAAATCACACTAAATCTTGATGGTAAGGAGATTCATCTTTTATCTTCCAATTTAAAAGAGATGAGAAAATTCTCGACCAAAATAGAAGTCGCCTCTAGAGTTATCAAAAAATTCTCACCTGATTCCTGGGAGCGTTTTGTAGCGTTTACAGAAATCATTATACCTATTAAGCAAAAAGAACTTGTCAGTTACTCACACCAAGACTTGCCTGGAACATCTATGATTAATCTTTTTCATAGAGATTTTGTAGATCTTTTAGATGACCTAATTCATGAAAATGGACATCATCATTTAAACTATTATCTTAATCTTCAGGTTTTAATTCAGGAACCGCTTGAATGTATTTACTATAGTCCTTGGCGAAGGACACTGAGACCACTCAGAGGAATCTATCACGCTTATTTCACATTTTTTTGGGCGTTTAAGCTCTTCTCGGATATGTCCAGTGCCAAGGAAATGGATTCAATTTGGTATCTTTTTTCTCTTGAAGAAAAAGAAAAAATTATCTGGAGAACTGTCGAAGAATACTGGATGCTTGATTACGCATTTTCTGACCTACAATGGGCAAGAAAACAGGGATTGATTTCGGATTTAGGTTGGGACTTGATTAAAGAACAAAGAGCGAAAGTTTTTAAATTACGAAATAAAATTTCAATTTTTGAAAAATCTCTCAAACAATATAAATCGGAACTTCGAGATCTTAAAAAAGATTTAAGTAACGCCAGAAAATACTATAAAAAAGTCTAAAGGTTTTGAAGCTCAAATTGCATTTGATTCGCAGGCATAAGATCACCTTTTTTGGCGGCAATAACTATACCCTGTTTCCAGGATTCTTCAGCTTTCTCTTTTAGCCCCAAGCCTTTATAGGCCTTCCCCAAAGATAAATAAGCTACGGAGTAATTCTCATCAGCTTGAACAACTTTTTCGAGGTAAGAGACTGCTGCTGCCCAATCGCTTCGCTCAACTGCAATAGAGCCTAAGCCGTAATTGGCCAGAGTATCTTCTTCATCTATTTCCAAAACCTGTTTGAACATATCTTCGCGTTTCGCCCATTCAGCTTCCTGAGCAAGCTTTTCTTTAAGGAGAAGATCCTTCAGTTTTGCATCATCCCCAAACTTCTGAAATGATTTGATGGTTGCAAATGACTTCTGTTCCTCTGCTTCTTCAATTTTTCCCATTTTCATTAAGAAAAGAGATTTATTGGTATGGGCCAAAACCGAAGTCGGATCAATTTTAGTGAGTTGATCCATTAGTTCGATGGCTTCTGGGAAACGATTTAAACGGCCTAAAATAACTCCCAGGGTTTCATAGGCGTCGGCAAAATCAGAATTTAATTCAAGTGAAACTTTAAGCAATTTCTCAGTATTTTGGTAATCATCCACTTTAAATGCATCAATGGCAGCATAGTACAGTTCAAGGGCTTTCTCTTTTTTTGAACCTGTCAGCATGGGATAGTACTTAACCACTGAATCAGTTTCAGAACCATCTTTTGTGAACCGTAGCTTCATTTCAGCAACTCTAAAATCTCTAAGAAGTTTTGCCGAAGAATAATACTGACCACTCCATTCTACACAATGGTCTATTTCTCCAATTTTTTTATCGAAAATATAAATTGGCCCAGGGGTTTGGTGAGTCTTTGTTTCCAAAAGTACGGGACTGAAAGCAGCTCCTCGGCGAGTGGCAATTTTAGAAACAGTTTCTTGGCCTGGATAACAGCCCTTATTCATGGTCAAACTCAAATCAAATAATCTGAGATTATTTAAAATCTCTGAAACAAATCCATCCCCACTTAAGTCAGGCGATCCATTTAAAAAACGCCATAACTCAATTTCATTAGCAGGAATTGACGGAGTGACCTGACTCAACTGCTGCCCTAAAATTGCTGGCTCCTCAAATAAGCTACCTTGAAAACTTGTAGCGACTGAGTACTCATAGGCTTTGGGGCCAATAATAACTGTCCACTCTTGAATGCCCAAAGCATTAATCGTGACATCTTCAGAAATAAGAAATTTCTCAAGACGAACATGCGCTTGGTCCGCTAATTTTAGTGGAGTTAAAAGTAAAACTTCGCTCGGGGTCTTAAGTGCCCAACAATAAAAATCAACTTTTGCACTTGAGTCCAAAAAGCTTATCAGATGATATTCATACTCTTTGAGACTTTTAAAATTATAAGTGGACTGGCTTTGAAGAAAAAAATCCACATCTTCTCCGTTCAATCGATAGACAAAAAACGGATGAATAAATTGACCAGCAGAATAACGGTAACTATCTAGCATAAATTAAATAGAGAAAGACTCCCCACAACCACAAGTATTTTTAGCGTTGGGATTGTCAAAACTAAACCCTTTCCCATTAAGGCCATCTTTGAAATCTAGCACGATACCTTTAAGGTAAATAACAGACTTAGGGTCCACCAATATTTTGATGCCATTAAAATCAAGCTCATTGTCTCGGTCTTTTTTATCAGAGAATTCAATTTTATAAGACAAACCGGAGCATCCTCCTCCAGTAACTGCAAGCCTCAAGCCCCGCTTTCCGTCGGCATTTTCATTCTTTGAAATCACCCTAATTTGCTCTAGGGCCTTATCTGTAATTGTTATAATTTGTTCCATAAATACCTACTCTTAAGTGATGCCACATAGATAAGCTAATAGTAGCACATTATCAATTCATAAGTGCGTTAGACATAGCTTTCCCTATGGGAATACGGCACCTTAAGTTTATAATAGAAGTGTTCTTAAAGGAATTTATGACCTTAACGCTTTATCATTATGTCCATTGCCCATACTGCGTGCGCGTTCGCATGGCATTGGGGTACCTGAATCTAGATTATACTTCCAATGTGCTGGCCTATAATGACGAAATGACACCCGTAGGTCTCACAGGCAAAAAGATGCTGCCCATTTTAAAGCACGACCAGGGTGTATTAAACGAAAGCCTAGATATTATTCAATTCATTGATAAGGCCAATAAGTTGAAAGTCGAGGAAATCGTAGGTAGTGACTCCTTCAAAAAGGTTGAAGCCATCCTTACAAAAATCTCAAGCCCAATTCACTCACTCACAATGCCCTATTGGATTTATACACCTGAGTTTTCTGAAGCTTCACGAATATATTTTCAAAAAAAGAAGGAAGAAAAACGTGGGCCTTTTTCAGAACTGGTTAAACAAAGAGATCACTATATTAAAGAACTGGCCCCTGATTTAAAAAAAATTGAAGATTGTTTAATTCCGTTTTATGGATCAAGCGAATTGGGTTTACTAGATATACTCATTGCCTCTCATCTCTGGGGACTATACGTAGTGCCGGAATTTCAATTCTCAGAAAAAATTCACCACTATCTTCAATCAATAAAACAATACTGTCGTTTCAATTACCATAAAGACTTTTGGGGCTAATGTGAAAGTTATTCTAAAACTTCAAACCAATACGATTCAATCCGAAATTCCTATCGAGGGCCATAAATCCATCGTTCTTGGACGAGGTAGTCTTAGTAACCATATCATCGATGATGCTTTAATGAGCGGAGCCCACTGTAAGATAGTACTCTCTCCAACAAAATTAGAAATTATCGACTTAGAATCGAAAAATGGAACCTATTTAAACGGCTTACGAATTGAGCAATCCGAAATTTTCCTTGGGGATGAAATCCGAGTAGGACAAACTAAAATTACTATTTTTTCTGAAAAAATGGATACTGCCTCAGTCCATACGTTGACATTTCCTGGGGCTACGAGGGACAGGCAAAGTCATGGTCTTCAATTGGATTTTACTGGAGCAAGGATGCTTAACCAGGGCCAGGTAAAATCGGGCCAACCGGAAGCGAAACCTACCACTAGTTCAAATAAAGAATTAGAAGTTAGAAAAAAAATTAAAAGCAATATAAAGCTTTCAAAGCATGAAGTCAGAATCAGGAATAAAAACCGGGCTTCCATGGCTTCAATGCTGGACGTTTTTTTCACTATTTTTTCAATAGCTATTCCACTCATTTTGACGAATTTAATTATTATTATAAGCCCAGCATTAATTCAAAAGCACCGGCTTGCAGTGATGATGGCAAGTGTGGCCTCATGCTTTTGTTTATTTTACTTTTTAAATTTTAAGCTATTTAAGTTTACGTGTGGTGAAAAATTGACCGGAATCGAAAAACTCTATCATGCCCAGGACAATTAGGTCCTAGGCTTCCAAAGAATTTCCTGTGCGTTGGCCTTTTTATTAATAAATCGGGCCAAAACGAAAAAATAATCCGACAAGCGGTTAAGAAATATCAGACCAAGGGCAGGTAGTTCTTCTTTCTTGTTTTCTTCATAAAAAACAAGCTTCCTCTCCACTGTTCTCGTTCCAGTTCTAACAAGATGAAATGCTGAAGCAGCCGGAGTGCCACCGGGCAAAATAAAATTTTTAAGTGGCTCTAATTCCGAATCCATCCTATCGATTTCTTTTTCAATTTCTGTAATCAAAGCAGGCGTAATTTGTGGCAGCTTGTAATTCAGACGGTTTTCAATTTCACAGGCCATATTGGATCCAAGATCAAAAAGTGCTGACTGAACCGTATGAAGGAAAATAATTTCGCGCGAAAAGCTAGTATCTAAAAGCGAACAGGCATACCCAATGCGGGAATTTAGCTCATCCAAGTCTCCATAAAGATCAATACGTATATCAGATTTCATAATACGATTTCCACTTACAAGTCCGGTTTTCCCTTCATCACCAGTGCGAGTGTAAATTTGTGACTTTTTCATTACATATTCCTTCTATAGCGACCACCAACCTCGTAGAGAATTGAGGTTATTTCTCCAAGACTGCAATAGCGAACAGTGGTCAAGAGTTCTTCAAAAATATTTCCACCAGACAGAGCGACCTGACGAAGCTTATTTAAGCAAGCTCCCGACTTATCCTTATGTTTACTTTTAAAATTTTCAAGACGCTGGATCTGATCATTTTTTTCAGATTCTGAGGCCCTCGAAAGTTCAATCGGTTTCCAATCTTGCATTTTTTCAGGCAAAAATGTGTTTACACCAATGATAGGAAATTCACCTGAATCTTTTAGTGTTTCGTAATAAAGAGATTCTTCCTGAATTTTTCCACGCTGATACATGGACTCCATGGAACCAAGAACTCCTCCCTTGTCAGAAATTCTTTCAAATTCAGACAAGACAGCTTCCTCCATAAGTTCAGCTAATTCCTCTACGATGTAAGACCCCTGTAAAGGGTTATCAGTTTTGTTCAAACCAAACTCACGATTAATAATGAGTTGAATCGCCATAGCACGTCTGACAGATTCCTCTGTAGGAGTGGTTATCGCTTCATCATAAGCATTGGTGTGAAGAGAATTACAATTATCTGAAAGGGCTAAAAAAGCCTGTAACGTCGTTCGTATATCGTTAAAATCAATTTCTTGAGCATGCAACGAGCGACCAGAAGTTTGGATGTGGTATTTCAATTTCTGTGATTTATCCGAAGCCCCATATTTCTCTTTCATGGAAACGGCCCAAATCTTTCGTGCAACTCGCCCAAGGACTGTGTATTCAGGGTCTAAGCCATTAGAAAAGAAAAACGAAAGATTCTCACAAAAGTCATCTATGTGCATACCTCGGCTCAAATAATACTCAACGTAGGTAAATCCGTTTGAGAGGGTGAGGGCCAATTGGGTAATTGGATTCGCTCCGGCCTCAGCAATATGATAACCCGAGATCGAAACAGAATAATAATTTTTTATTTTATGTTTACAGAAATATTCCTGAACATCACCCATCATTTTAAGAGCAAATTCCAGTGAGAAAATACACGTATTCTGAGCCTGATCTTCTTTAAGAATATCTGCCTGAACTGTGCCACGTACTTTGCGCATGACTTCACTCATCTTCTCTTTGTTTTCCTGCTCTGATTCCGGCAAAGTCCCATTAATGGCAGTGTTCATAAACATGGCCAAAATAATCGGAGCTGGGCCGTTGATTGTCATTGAAACTGATGTCGAAGGTGAAGTGAGATCAAAGCCTTTATAGAGCTCCATCATATCATCCAACATACAAATAGAAACTCCTGACTCACCTACTTTGCCGTAGATATCAGGTCTCTTCGCTGGGTCTTCGCCGTAAAGAGTGACTGAATCAAAGGCAGTGGATAGACGTTTGGCGGAATCATTTTTTGATAGGTAGTGAAAACGGGCGTTGGTGCGCTTAGGGCCACCCTCACCAGCAAATTGGCGTTTTGGATCTTCGTCTGCTCGCTTGAATGGAAAAACTCCAGCAGCAAAAGGATAAAATCCAGGAAGGTTCTGGGCCCGGATGAACTTCATTTTTTCAGAAGAATAATAAAACTTAGGAAAACCAACTTTAGAAATATCACTATGAGAGAGTGATTTGTACTTTGTTGGTACCTTGTTCTCTTTACCTCGGACGATATAAGTGTGCTCGCCCTTGGTGTACTCATCAATAATTTTATCAAATGCAGCAATTTCCTCAAGCTCAGATTTTAGCTCTTTGGCTAATATATCTTTTTTATTTTTAATCGCCGTATTTTCACTCATGATTTTGCAAACTTCACCCAGGCTTTCATATTGGCGAAGCTTATCAACCGAATTCTGGGCCAATTTATTATAAGTACGAACAGTTTCAGATATATCTCTTAAGTAATTCACTCTTGAAGCAGGGATAATGGATTGCTTTTTTTCCGGCGAACGATCGGCCAGGACCTGATTTAATTCTGGATTAAATGCGAAACCAATCGCTTGGGTCATGTCTTTAAACAGGGCATTTACACCGACGTCATTAAATTTTGACGCCATCGTTCCATAAATAGGAAGCTCATTATCGGTTGGTGATCCCGGGTGATTGGCAAAAAGGACTTTGTTTCTTCTGAATTGTTTTCTCACATCCCGCAGAGCATCTTCACTTCGTGGTTTTTCAAATTTGTTGACAGCAATAAAATCTGCAACTTCTAACATTTCTATTTTTTCAAGCTGAGTGGCTGCACCAAACTCAGGAGTCATGACGTAAAGAGTTTTATCAGCAACTTTAGTAATTTCATCCGATGCCTGACCAATGCCTGAGGTTTCAATCATGATGAGATCAAAATCTTGAGTCTTTAAAAACTCTACCACTTTCTTAATTTCTGGAGACAACTCGTTGGCGGAGTCCCGAGTTGCTAAAGACCTAATATAAAAATTCTTACAAGAGGCTGCTCCCAAGCGAATTCTGTCTCCAAGGAGAGCGCCCTGGTTTTTTTTCTTGGTAGGATCAACGGATACAAGTGCTACTTTTTTATCACTATAATATAAATTAAATCTCAGAAGGATTTCATCAATCAATGAAGATTTTCCGGCGCCACCAGTCCCAGTAATTCCAAACACCGGGATTTTTTTAGCTTTCACATGAAAAGGAAATTCACGATTATTTTCGATATAGGTAATAACCTTTGCGACCTCATAAGTTGATAGGTTTTTATTTTCCAGCAATTTAAAATTAACGTCCTCAATGGTGGAATAGTCACACTTATTGATCATGTCTTCGATAATGCCATTTAGGCCTAAACTTGTTCCATCATTTGGGTGATAGATTCTGGTGATTCCCCGCTTATGAAGTTCCGTGATTTCGGGGGGGGTTATGACCCCACCTCCTCCACCGAAGATGCGTACATTTTTCCCACCATTTTTATCCAGTAGTTCCCTGACGTAGGTAAAGTATTCCATATGTCCGCCCTGATAGGAGCTTAGGGCTATGGCATGGGCATCTTCAGATAAGGCCGCCTCAACCACTTCCTGAGCAGAACGGTTGTGACCAAGATGAATGACCTCGACTCCCTTGGACTGAAGTAATCGACGCATGATATTGATCGAAGCATCGTGCCCATCAAAAAGACTGGCAGCCGTTACAAAACGTAATTTTCTAGTGTTCATATAGGGTCCTTGGATCAAAAAAGAGCTTTTAAATAGTGCGTCATTGGAAAAGAAATGTCTGAGCTAATTCAAGCACGACAGGCATAAATTGTATAAGGAAATGCTTTATCGCTTAAGCGCAAAAGTGTATAATCATGAACTATGAGTGAAGAAATTAAAGTTGAAAACCCATTCCATGCTGCCCGTTTTAAGCCCAATCGTAAGGGTAAAAAACCACCTAAACTTATAGCCGTGGTTCATCAATCAGGTTGTACCGGATGTGAAGTCTGTATTGCAGGATGTCCTGTTGATTCAATTGAATTAGTACCAGGTCCCGACCCAAAAAATCCGACTTACCAACAAATGGTTGAAATCGATCTGGCCCGTTGTATTGGGTGTCAGAACTGCTCTCAGGATTGCCCATGGGAAACAATTACGATGTATCAGCATGACGATGCCTTTACTGCCTGGGGCAATGAAACACTCGTATCTGGTCTCTATATCGATGAGTCCAAAGTAGAAGAAATTAAGAAAGAAGTTGTTGTTTAAAGATAATAATCTCTTTTTTAGATAGATTACATTCCGTTTATCTACTTTATATTGCACGAATAAACATCTATAAAACGCTCACTTAATCTCAAGAGGTTGTATGCGAGCGTTATTCACTGTTCTTATTTTAATCTTCAGTTCATTCGCTTTTTCCAAAGTTAGTCACATCGACTCTTGCGAAAGTAATGAAAGCTGTCTGATCAATGCCAAATACAATCTCGCGATTAAATTGGTTCCCCAAAATAATGGGTTTCATTTATCCAGTGAATCTTTTCTTGCAGATACTATCTATCCAGGCGTTACTCTTTGTTTTCAAGGAAACGCTGACAAGGTTTGCTCAGTCCTTCAGTACATGTCAAAAACTGATGGAGGGCATGCATCGATTGAAAAATTTGAGTGTCTTGTAAATGAGAAGAGTATCAAATTACGTTTTTTCATTAAATATGACGTCTACGAAAAAGAACGAGTTGAGACTGAAATAAAAAAATGCAAATAAACACCAAGCTATCCGCTCGCCAAGTGTCTAAATTGTAATTGGCACAGATAGGCCTAGTAAGATTGAAGAATAATTTATTTCTGTATCGTAATCTGTCCCGCCGTAACTCATTTGATTTAAAGTGGCAGTTCTATATTCTATATTGATATCGATAAACGGAAGACCAGTAAATCCAAGCCCAAATTTACTTCCTGTCCCCTTGCTAAGATCAACTGACTGATTTGTGGAATTTTCAGTAGAACCATTTGCTGAGAAAATATACCCCGCATAGACTCGGATGAATAAAGGAAATTCATAGCCCAAAAACCCCGCCCACTCACTCATTGAAATATTCGTTTTAAAATCATCGCTATTCATGTCTATACTACTTTTTAGGTAGTCAACTCCCAGTTGAAAGCCAAAATTCTGATAACCCAATCGTCCACCATACGCTCCACCCTTGCCGCCAGAGTAATTTTTATTTTGAGCAGGAAAATCATCAAATTTCAGATCGAATTTTGTTCCAATATTAAAACCAACCAGTGGTTCAATTAAAAGCGCGGCATGAGACTGGAAGGAAAATCCGAGAACAAGGGCAAGTAGAAGTGTGATTTGGCTTAAGCGTTTCAAAAGGAAAGCTCCTGTTAATAAATAGTCTCGCTATTTATTTTAGAAGCTTTCCTGGAATCTGCATTACTTTTGTATCTTACCAATAAGGTCACTTAATTTTATCATGATGATCTCTTGCTGATTCGCGAGCTTAATTGCAACGTGTCCCTTGGGAACTTCCTGAATATTTTCGCTGGCAATGATTCTTCCTCGCTTGTCTTGTGCAATTTGCCCAACCATATCTCCCTCAGAGGCCATCATCTGGCCGATAGTACCCTTTCCAAAAACAACAATGTCGCCATCTTTTAAAGGATATTTACAAGTTAAACAGTTGTAGCGATTATCCACGATTAATGTATGACCTTGTTTCAAATTGAAACTCGTCAAATCATCTTTGGTTTTAGTTAATGAGTAAAAGTTCATTTCTGAGCGCATAACCAATGCGAAGAGAAATGAGGCGGTAATAATCTGCATGACTTTAGATCGGTGGACGATAATGCCTTCAAATTCAAGATTTCTTAATTTGTCGTTTGGTTGACCATGCATTTGCATTTTGATTCGCTTATCAAAAATAAATTTTTTCAGCACCACTGAAAAAACCAGCGTCGTTATCATCATGACTAAAACTGAATACATAAATAATCTAAAAAAATACATTCCTTGCTGGTGAATTATCACTTCCTGAGATTGAATCAAAAAAGTGAAGGTTAAAAATGCCAATGGCATAACCACCCAATTAAAAACATCTACAGTTCTATGCCGAAAGAACCATTCTTTTCTTTTTTGATGGTGGTCATATTGGACAAGTTTTGTTCTAAATTCTTCAAAGATATTGGGAGCGATGATACCTGGACATGCTTGGTTAAATCCTTCAAAAACATAATCTACTCGCTCTAGACCTGAGCTAAAATAATGTTTAACACCATCCTTCATTTTAAAATAAAAGATAGAACCCCAAACGAAGCCTACCGATTCTACATTTTCAAAAAGAACTTCCTCTTTTTTGTGATGATTATGAATAGATAGGTGGGTCGCATAAACTTGTACGACTCGGTTTAATCTCGCTTTTAACCATAAAATATAAAATAAACCAAAGGCAGCGAAGTAGGAAATTGTGAGCCATAATTCGTTTGTGAATTCATTATAAACAGATGCCCAGCGAGCTTGAGATAATTGATGTCCCCAAAAAGAGAGAATTAGTCCTGAAATAACGAGAAGAGCTACCAGGTATATTTTATAATGACTGCGGTAACGAAGATATCGCGGCTGTACCGATACAAAATTTGCTTTTGCTTCCAAAACATACTCCTGGTTGATTCCAAGCTCTGTATCGGTAGAATAAAGAACAAACTTGACTATTTAGGTTGCGGGGAGACTAAGTTATCGAATTTCCTGGTCATTAACAGCATCAAACCTACAGAGATCATTGCCAAAGAGATCCACTGCGATGGAGTTAGCGGACCCCACAGGCCTCTGATTTCATCGCCTCTAAGAAGCTCAATTCCAAAACGTAAAACTCCATATCCCAGAAAATAAATAGCAAAGGATTGAAGGGAGGCTCGTGATTTTAAAATAAAAAATGAAATAAAAAACAAACCTAAACTTTCAAAAGCCTGTGTCGGATGTCTAGTGGCACCATGAAGATGAATTCCCCACCAACCACTCGTTTCGCTTCCGTAGCAACACCCTGCCAGCAGGCAACCAATTCTTCCAATAGCGTGACCCAAGGTAAGTGCCGGCAACATTGCCCATAAATGGTGGGCATTGAGAGGAAACTTCAAAAGTTTATAAAATACCAAAAATAGCAGAACACATAAAAATCCACCATAAAAGACAAAACCACCACCGGTCCAAAAAGATGGCTCTAAGAGCAAATCATTTTTATCATCAGCGATTGTTGTAAAATAAAAGAAAAGTTTTGAACCAATCCAAGAAGAAACGAAAATTCCCCAAAAAAGAAGCTGACCATAAATAGGACTAATCACGGCCTTGGAAAAAAAGACCTGATATGCAACACCCCAGCCTAAACCCATTAAGAGAGGATAGGAATAGAGAATTAGATCATGGTTTTGAAACAGGATGGGAAGCATGGTCTCCTGATTGAGAGGCTAGTTTCTTAGCCTTCAATTGGGCAAAGAAATCAATTATTAAAAGCCCGGCAGCAACCGTAATGCAACTATCGGCAACATTAAAGGCCGGAAAATGATTGGCCTCATCTTTCCAAAAGAAAAGTAGAAAATCGACAACATATCCAAGTGAGAAACGGTCAATGAGATTTCCAATGGCACCGGCCAATATCAGGGCATATGCCAAAGATAAATAGAATGGACTCTTAATTGTTTTAACCAACATATAAAATATCCATCCACAAAAAATAACCGGCAAAACAAGAAACATCACGATTCGAAAATATTCATGCGCTCCAGCCCCAAATCCAAAAGCGGCTCCAGTATTTTTGACGTAAGCAATACTAAAAAACCCGTCAATAACCGGGATCGACTGACCATAATAGAGATTGGTTTGGATAGCACCCTTAGACAACTGATCCACAATAATTAATGTTGCCATTACAAGGCATAAAGACCAAAACCGAGTCATGATAATTCCTAATAATAATCTTTTGGTGCGATTTCATATTTTTCAATTTTCCTGAGAAGTGTTTTCTTAGGAATATTGGCATTTAGCGCTGTTTGATTAATCTTACCTTTATTAATTTTTAAGGCCTGAACGATAAACTCTTTCTCAAATAAATCTTTCGCGAGAGCAAAATCTAATTTTCCGCCATCGCCTACTTTGGCACCGAAAGAAAAATGGACTTCATTTCCAGTAAACGTTTTTGCCGAAGGAGCATCCAGAACCGAGTTTTGAATATCGGCTAAATCAATAACGCTATCAGCGGCAATTTGGTCTTTTGCTTCACTCTTCTTTTGATCCTTAAACACTATCGCAGGTAAAGAGTGAAGATGAATCATGTCAGAAGCTTCCATAATAAAACAATGTTCGATTATGTTACGAAGCTCACGAATGTTACCAGGCCAAGAGTAATTAGTTAAAACTTCCATTGCTTCAGGTTCAGCTCCACCAACTTTGAGATTGTGAACGTTGTTGAAGTAATTAATGTAGTGATTTACTAAATGAGGAATATCAGTTTTTCTCTCTCTTAATGGAGGAAGGTACACAGGTAGAACGTTTAATCGGTAAAACAAATCCTCTCGAAATGTTCCATCTTTAATCATTTCTTCAAACGGTTTGTGAGAGGCGGCAATGATTCTGACATCAACTTTTATTTCGCGGTTTGATCCTACCGGCATGAAGGTCTTTTCCTGTAACACACGCAAAAGCTTTACTTGCATAGCAGCTGAAATGTCACCAATCTCATCAAGAAAAATAGTTCCACCTTCGGCGAATTGGAATTTTCCTATTTTTCTTTGATCAGCACCAGTAAACGCACCCTTTTCGTGTCCAAAAAGTTCAGACTCAATCAGGTTTTCAGAAATTGCGCCGCAGTTAATGGTTACAAATTTCTCATCTTTTCTTGGAGAATTGTAATGAATTGCTTTCGCAACAAGTTCTTTACCAGTTCCAGACTCTCCGCGAATTAAGACAGGTGTCACAACTTTGGCCAGTTTAGAAATTACGTCGAATACTTTTTTCATCGCATTCGATTCACCAACAAATTTATCTTTGGAAGTTGAAGTTTCACCAATCGAGAGTGTTGGAGATGAAAACGTCAGAGTTTCCACCATTGAACGCGCCTTGAGGGCACGCTTGATCAATGCAACTAAATTATCAGACGTGATAGGTTTTTCAAGATAGTTGTAAGCACCCTCTTTAACTGCTTTTACTGCATCTGTTACGTTGGAGTAAGCGGTAAGGATTAATACAATCACTGAAGGGTCATGTTTCTTAATTTCAGTCAGAGCTTGTATACCATCCATCTCTGGCATGTTGACGTCCATGACAACTAGATCATATTTCTGGCCATAGACTTTGTTGACCGCTTCTTTCCCGTTATCAGCTACGTCCACCACAAAGTGGTGATACTCTAAGGCCTGCTTAACAGACTGCTGAAGAACTTTATCATCATCAACAACTAAAACCTTATGCATGGACAGCTCCTATTCATTCTTAAGCTTTATTATAAACGAAGTACCCTCTCCTAGTTGAGAGGTAGCAGAAATAACCCCATTATGAAGTTCTATGAAATATTTTACCAGATAAAGGCCCAACCCAGAGCCTTTAATTGCGTGGGTTGAATCATTCTTCACCCGATAAAACTTATCAAAAATATGGGCGAGGTCTTCTTCCCCTATACCTACCCCATTATCCTTAATCTCGATATAAACCCACGTAAGGTCATCCCACGTCTTCACCGAGATGATTTTTCCCTTTCCCGCGTATTTTAAGGCATTTTCGATGAGATTTGAAATAACCCTGTTCATTAGTACAGTATCTACCTGAATAGGGTATAGGGGCGAGAGCTCGGATTCAATTTGAATTTGCTTATTACCTGCTTCGAATTTTAATTTTTCAAGTATGCCTTCAATGATTTTGTTCACATCACGTGATTCCATACGAAGTGTAAGATTCTGAGACTCTATTTTAGTTAAATCAAGAATGGAATTAATAAAGTCGTTCAATTCTTTTGTGGAGTTAACTACATTATCAATGAGTTCAGTTTGTTCTGGAGTATTGCTAAATTTAATTTTCAGAATGTCGGCAATACCTGCAATTTTAGCCACGGGAGTTTTCAGATCATGGCTCATGAGGGAAATGAAGTTTTGCTTCAGGTTATCAACCTGCTTTAAAAGCTTTGTTTCTTCCTGGATTGCGTAGCGAGTTTGATACTCTTCAATTGCTCTGAAAGGAACCCAGATATAATAAACAACAAATATACTGAGAACGAGATGAGACAACTGGATCCAGAGCCCAAAAGAAATAAAGGCAAAATAGCTGATAAACAAAATCCCAATTATTAAAATGATTGTTATCATCAACCCTTTAACTGGCTGAACTCGAGAAATGATGTAGGACAAAATGATGGCAATAAGAATAGAAGCTATCTGAGTGTAAAAATCTTTTATGTCATAAATTGTTTTTTCAGCGATTAGTGCTTCAATGACGTTTGCATGAACCATCAATTTGGGCGTTCTCGCATTTTCTTTTTCGAAAGGCGTAAGCACAAAATCATTTGCGTTCGATAAATACTGAGGACCGATTATAACGATTTTATTTTTAAAAAAACCCTTAGGAAAATTCCCTACCACGACTCGGTGAAAAGGAATAATATGGGTTTCAGTTTTTAGAGGGTTACCAGAATATTTAAATAACGCAAAATTCGCATCTGCCTCAGAATTATAGTACACACCTTTATAAGCAGTTGCATCTATAGGCGGCAGTCCTTTTAATTCACGATATTTTTTAGCTGTCCATAAATGAATAGAATCTTCACCTGAGATATTGAGAATCGCACGACGAACAACTTCGTCCTTGGAAAATATTAATTGATCCTTATAGAGCTGTCCAAGTAGGTAGCCAATATCTCTCAGACCTTCCGGTGGGATCTGTTCTCCAAAATTATCAATTTCAGTACCAAATTTAAACTTCTCACCATGAGGAGAAAAAGTCTTTATGGATTCGTGAAATTCTGCCTGATATCTTGCCTCAACATCTGAATCCGGCTCAAGTAAAGAAACAAAATAATTAACGACGGCCGGCTGATCTTCAATTAATCGGTTCATGAGTCGATTATGGGAGGCATAGGTGTAAGGATAAGTTTCACCAAGGAACTGATCACTTTCTTCGTCTAAAACAATTAAGACAATAGGATTTTGAAAACTTCTTGAAGAGATGTCATTTTTAATCCAGAAATCTAAAAATATTGATTCTAATGGATTAAAAGAATATTGAATTAAAATTAAAATAAATGCTAGGGTTACCAGTAATGGGGCAAATTTAGAAAACTCAATTTTCTTAAATTTATTAAACACGCTCCTCCATCTTCGAATCAAAGATGAGATCCCACTCATGAGGCAAAAACTCAAGTGTAATAATGTTTTGATAATGACGGCTTTTATTAACTGAAGAGAACTGTATCAATTTGCGACTTGAAAACGAATATATTTCATTATTGGAGCGAAGTTTTGCTCCAACCTTTTGTAATAAGTCATTTTCATACGGATACTCTTTTATCAGATTTGCCAATTTCTTAAAGTAAGACTCCCCTAGGCTAAACTTATAAAATAAATCAAGCCAAGGATGCATTAAATAAAACATTAGCCAGTTCATGGCTTTCGCAAATTCATTTTTAGGAATTATTTTAGTTAAGACACCCACCATCGCATGCGAGGTCCATGAGGCAACACCTATGACAAACATAACCTTGGTTCTTTTTGCTGCGAGATTTTTTTTCACCTGAAGGAGTAGTTCAAAACAAATCGCTGCCAACTCATCATTGCTACATTTATCGAGTAAGTCTTTACTCATGACCAAGCTAATAGATTTCTTATTCTGCAAAACAAAGGCGCGCTCAAGAGAGCCATTATAGTAATATAGCCGTGGCCTATGAACTGCGAGCTTATAGGCCTCCTGTGCCG
>CANFNN010000002.1 GCA_947448095.1 Bacteriovoracaceae bacterium
AACTACTCATAAACCACGGTAAAATGACTTGCTCATAATCTACTGGCACTCCTGAAGCAATCTGAGATTTCGCCTGAGAAAAACTAAAGGCTCCGGGAGTTTTGCGGATATAGATTTCAAAACTTTCATAAACTCCGCCAGCTGGTGCTAGCCAAGTCAGACCTATGTCATGGCCAGTGGCACTGGCTTCAGTAATGCCTGGAAACTGATCTTTAGTAGGAGTTTTAATTTCTGGGGTATTGCACTTCCAGACTCCGTTGGGCTGAGAGTTTTTTGTTCCGTCGGTATTATAAACAAAGGGGTAGACGGAGAAACAGTACAGACCACCAGTTTTATAATCTACGCCCGAGATCGTGATGGTGGTGTCAGTTCGAAAATTATAACTATCAATGGACATAGTTATATGACCAATTTCAGAGAGTTCAATAAAGTCATCCCCGTTGTTACTTTTAAAGCCCACGATATACCCATCAAAATCACCCTGACTAAAATCAGGTAAAGGGATGTTGAGGAATAATTTACTAATTTCATCCACTCCTGCGGCAATGCGCACAGATTGAATGCCGGTAAAACCTGCAAAAGTAGGATTGGTGTTCCCTTGGATTACTGGACCTGCTTTAAAAATTGAGCACTCAGCATCTTGGCAAGCGACCAGTTGAAACAAGAAGGTCTGGGCCTTGGATAAATTACCAATAATTGTTGTGAGAGTTGTTCCAAAGATTTTTCTGCAAGAGATCTGAGCTTCCGATTTCACTCCACAGTCAGCACCAACTTCTACCGAAAGTGGATTAGGGGAAGCAGTATATAAAAGACGAAGGTGATCATATACCCCTGTGATCGCTAGCCAGGAAAGAATGAGGGAGGAGGACTGAGCAATCCCGGGATTGACTGAAGTTAAAAGCGATTCTAAATTTTTAATATTTGCGAGATCAGAATTGAGGGTACTAATTGAGAGGTAGTTAGTGTTCTTTTCTCCTCTGAGTCTTGGGACGTTTAAGTCTTCGACTGAGCCACGGTGCAGAGTTCGCACTCGAACGTAATACTTGGTATTGGACTTGAGTCCTCGAATGACCCCTTCATTAATAAGAGGATCATAATCAATAATTTTTACGTGTCGTCCATCAGCTGGACCTTTGGTTGTATTATCCATATCAAATGGAGTCAGGCGCAGAGTATCGACGGCAACGATTTCATAACTTTTAGGATCCGTTGCGGCCGAACCTGTGATGTTGGCGTAATCAATCGCAGCGTGAGTCCAGCGCACATTGATTGAGTCAATCCCGTCAATCCCTGGTGTATTGTTCACAGACGAGATACCTCTAAAATCGGCTACAAGATTGGCAAAAGTGGTGACGGTAACATTCACTTCATTAGTGTCTTTATCCAGCGAGATCTGATCAATCGCTTCGCCTTTCACGATATAAGTCTTAGCTGGTTCTAGACCGACTACAGTGTATTTAAGAAGGCCTCGGTAATCGGCTTCCAGCGTTTCTGAGGGAACAGTGTAAGGCAGGGGTTTATCACCGACATAAAAAGTATAATAAAATTTGGTCGAGCCTCCGACGGCCGGGTAGAAAAGGATTTCAATCTTATCTTGAGAGATTGCATTGGCCTGATAAACACCTGTGAAGTGAATAGAGCCTTTGGGATTAGCACCAATAGAAGTCAAAGGTGAAGAGGCATCTTGAACCGTGCCGACGCAGCCGGATAACAAGAAAAGCATGAATGTCAGGAGGACAAACTTATAATTAATCATTCTAGGGATTTATCGGTCGATCCCTGAGAGAAGTTAAAAAAAAACTCGCCGTCTTTAGGCAATCTTAAGCTTGAGTCTTTTTCTTGGCATAAATATTTTCTATTCACAGGAAAAAACTGCCTAACCCCTTAATCTGTTAAGGGATCTATCTTTTTTCCCGATTAGAGAGATGGGAAAATACCCAGGAGTCACTTTTGTTAATCTTAGTTCGTCTTATTTTATTTCTGATGCTTTTGCCGCTCCAGGCGTGGGCGGAGAAGATTGAAATCAAGTCCAATCCGGAAGAGGCAGAAATTTTTGTTCTCTCGGACGAAGGCACGACTCCGCAAAAAATTGGCAAAACTCCCTTCAAGCAAGACCTAAAAGAATTGATCCAGACTTATGTGAAAAAAAATAACTTTGTCTTTGAACTAAGAAAAGAAGGCTATGAGCCTTACCGTGTTCTTTTTACGAAAACTTCTAATCTCGATGTGGAACTGGCCGTGAATTTAGAAGTCAGTCGGGAAATCAAAACGATTAAAAAACACGATATGTTAATGGTGGAACTCTTTGATGTGCAAAAACTCATTCGTGGAAAAAACTTTCCCGATGCTATGAATAAGTTGAATCTCCTTGAAAAAGAATACCCGCATTTTTCAATTATTGCAGAATTAAAGGGTACGACTTATTACATGATGAAAGATGTAGAAAAAGCTCTCTCTTACTACCGGAAATCTTTTGCACTTAATTCAGATAATGTTGATTCCTATAAAATGAAAGTTTACCTTGAGAAAAAACTCGGTATTGATACGGAGAAGAACTAGCATGAAGCTTATTTTCACGTTTTTCGCATTCTTAATTTCCCTAACTGCTCTGGCGCAAACGCCACTGAGTTGGCAGAAAGTAGAATTAGAAGACAAAATTTTAATTAAAGTAAAATCGAATTTAGGCAACGTCCTGGATACGAATAAATTCATGGTAGAAGTTGAGGCCAAGGTCAATGATCCAGGGATGCCTAATTTTGAAGATATTGTCAAAAAAGGTGCGAAAGTTTCGGATGTGAAATTCGATGACTCTAAAGGTGACTACATTGCCTTTTCTAAAGTCGGTCTGGAAATTCCTGTCGTAGAAGATTTTCATAAAGACAATCAACAAAAACTCAAAGAGATGTACCGTTATAGCGAAGCCTTTGATTTGTTCAAAAACCTAGAAGATGTAAAAATTAATGTCTTCTTGAGTGATATGCTCAAACCGGGTGAAATCGAAATTGCAAAAAATGTGGTGAATAATTTGAAGTTTCCTTTGGGAGAAATTAAACCCAAGATTAATTTCACGACGATCAAATTAGAAGAGAAGAAAATCCCTATTCCTCTTGTTGACCCTAAGAAAAAGCCCGAAGAAAAACCAGAAGAAAAGCTTTCCATGAAAGATATTCTGGATTTCATTTCTCGCTTTGGGAATGCTCTGGGCTTGATTTGTGCCACTATTATTCTTGGCGTAAGTGCATGGCTACTAATGAAGAAATACTTTCAGCTCAAAAAAGATCTGGAAGACAGTGCTAAAGAAGAGCAAAAAGCTGAAGAAGTGGTGCCTGAAGTTCCAGTGGAAGAAGTGGTTCCAGAGCTTGTGCCTCAGTTCATGCTTTCTTCTCAAGAGAACTTTGAGAGACTTCGAAACTTCATGAAGTCTCAGCCTAAAGATTCTACGCTAATGATTAAGGACTGGATTAATTCTTCTAGTGAAGAGAATCAGCTTGCTCTGAGAGCTGTGGCCCAGCAGTTAAGTGATGAAGAATTGATTAATTTGTTCTCTGGCCTAAATGATCATGAAAGGGAACTGTGGAGTGCTAACCTTGATAATTTCTTAGATGAAGAGAATATTGCGAAGGCCAATCAGCATATTTCTGAAGAAGTTGTAAGAACTATGATCGATCCAGGAAAAATCAAAGACATCGAGTTAATTGATCTCGTGATTGGTCTGCCGATTGATCTGGCCTGCCGCTACGTGGTTGAAAAAGCTGAGAGTGGAAAGGTTTTGATGAATTTGATCACACCTGCTCAGATTACTAAAATTCTTAACCGCTTGCCTGAAAAAGATGCGAACGTGGTCTTGGCCAACTCGCTTGATTTTGATTTTGTGGGAGTTCAGGATAACTTTATGGGATTTAAGAAAGATCTTAAAGACTATATTGCCCTTCAGAAGCAGCGTCCCTTTAATTCTAAAATCATGCAGATGGTGGGAGATTTTAACCCACTTAAAGAAACACTACTTTATTCGTTTCTTGCGAAAAGTGGTATGCAAGAAGAAATGCTTAAAACAGCGAAAGGAAATATTCCTTTTGACTGTATCTCTAGGCTTCCAAGAGAGATCATTAAGGACCTCATGCAGTCCTATCCTATGGTGAAAAAGGTTCAGTTTCTCTCAGTGTGTGATGAGACGATGAAACAAGACTTTCTCAAAGCTTTTGCTGAAGAAGGGTCTACCGCCAGACAAATGCTGAATCTCGAATTTGATAGTTTGAATGCTGATAAAGCTTCAGTCTCAAGACTTCAGCTGCAAAAAGATATGGTGGTGAAAGAATTCGTGGTCTTCACAAGACAATATGTCTCTGCCCATAAAGAGATCGAGCAGGATATAGAATTTGCGGTGAGTGACTGGATTCAGACTTTTGAATCAAGAAAACCTGATCTGAAAATTGTGGCCTAATTTATTTGATCGGGCGAATGCTGACGTCCCCTGTGACTTTTGCCCGACAAGATAAACGGATCTCTTTATTCTGAATAAACTCTTCACCATGAATTTTCTGGAATTCGTCTCGCAAAGACTCAATGGTATTTTTCTCAATAATTCCTGGTGCCAAGAGGTTTTCTTGACCAGAGAGCACTTCCACCCGACAGGCGCCACAAGAGCCGGATAAACAGCCATGGGGAAGCTCATAACCCCGATCACAGAGAGAGTCGTAGAGGATTTCGCCTTCATTTACATCAAAAGTCTTGGATGTATCAAAAATTGACACTCTGGGCATAGGGATTCACCTTGTCAAAATCATCAGGGTTTAAGAAACTTTGCGCGTTCAAAAATAAGTCTAACTCAATGGAGCTGAAAATGCTAACTCTCGAGAAAATGTATTCTATGGGCCACGAACAAGTGGTTTATTTCCAAGATAAAACTTGTGGCTTAAAGGCCATTATCGCCATCCACGATACAACTCTGGGTCCAGCTTTGGGTGGAACTCGTTTTTGGAACTACGCTACTGAAGAAGACGCTTTGGTAGATGTGCTCAGACTTTCAAAAGGAATGACTTATAAAGCAGCTGTCTCAGGATTAAATCTTGGTGGTGGTAAAGCCGTTATTATTGGTGACCCTAAAAAAGATAAGTCAGAAGCTTTGTTTCGTTCATTCGGCCGCTTTATCGAGTCTCTTAATGGTCGCTACATTACCGCTGAAGACGTAAATACTACTGTTGATGATATCGAGCATATCTTTGCTGAAACTAACTATGTAACGGGTGTAGCTCAGCAGTACGGTGGATCTGGTAACCCAGCTCCTTATACCGCCCTAGGTGTGTTCCGTGGTCTTGAAGCTTCTGTGACTAAGGCTTACGGCAATCGCAGCCTTAAAGGCAAAACAGTCGCGATTCAAGGTGTGGGCTCAGTTGGGTATGAGCTGGCCAAACTTTTAAACGAAGCGGGAGCAAATCTCGTTTATACAGATATTAATGAGCGCGGAATTGAAAAGATGAAAGAGTCTTTTACGAACGCAAAATTTGTTTCTGCTAACGAAATTTTTTCAACTGCTTGTGATATCTACGCTCCGTGCGCACTTGGTGCTTCAGTCAATGATGAAACAATTGCTCAACTAAAGTGTAAAATTATCGCGGGTGCAGCTAATAACCAACTCAAAGAAGATCGCCACGGCCAAATGGTTAAAGATAAAGGCATCATCTACGCTCCTGATTATCTCATCAATGCTGGTGGACTAATGAACGTCTCGATTGAATTTGAAGGTTGGGCGGATTCTAAATCTCGCCGCATGATTGATACGATTTATGATAAGACACTTGAAGTTTTCCGTATTTCGGATGAACAAAATATTCCTGTGAATAAAGCAGCGGATGTCATGGCGGAAAAACGTATTGAATCGATTCGTAATATTAAAAATGCTTACCTCGGTAAAACAAACTTTCGTCTACCAGGTCAGAAAAATCGTCGCGGTTAATTAAAATCAAGCAACTCAGTTATGGGCCTAATCTCCTCGGTTAGGCCCTTTTTTTTGACCAAATCTCCAGACCTTAGGGCAAAACTTCTCTGGCACCGTTCATGCTTATTTTATGGCAGGTGAACACTTGTCCAAAGGGGATCAGCATGAAATGGAAAGAACTCAAATCAGCGATTCAGCAGCGTTTGAAAGGCCAGGCGGCACCTGAGACAGAGAAGTTTGAAAAAAAAGAAAGTTATGATCACTATCTGGATGATCTGCCGCTCACACTCAATCGGGATCCAAGCCCCAGTGTGAGGAGTTATTCAATGGAGAGTTCAGAATATTCCCAGCGCTTTGATAGTGGGGACGTTAGTCATGCGCCTGGATGATCAAGAAGGCTCCACCTAAGCTTGGTGTTCCTGATACCCATGTATGCTTAACGTAGTAGCGACTCATATTACTCATGGTAAGTGCTGCACTTCTTTGGGCGACATAAGTGGTTCCCGGAGTAATAGTTGTAGTCGTGGTCAAGCCTGCGTTCGCGGTTCCGGAATCAAAGTTATTATCGTTAATCAGAGAAATAGAAGTAGTCGCTAATCTTGCGTTCGTTTGAAAATAAACGGTAGGGTTAGACCATGCACCAGCGTCCCACAGAAAGCGTCCATCAGGTAAACTGGCCGTGCTTGCCACAATTCTTCGGTTAAGAAGACGGACAGGAACTTCTGTTTTTTTCAGGAATTTTAACTTAATCCAAAGCCCGGCCTTATAAAGACGAGTGGTATAAGAGGCACTACTACTCTTGATACGAACTTCCATGATGTCACCGTCATTAAAGTTCGCAGCATTTCCGGCAAAGCTCACCTGACTCATGGTGAGTGCAGTTGATCCTGTGACTGTGGTTGTGGCCGGAGTAATCTGAAGGGTATTGGCTTTATCAAAAAGGGCGACAGAAGCCGTTCCTAGAGCGTTACTCGTACTAGAAATGGTTTCAAGAGTCCAAGGTGTTCCGGCATCGATTGCATCATAAGACGCATCTGATCTCGTCCACTGATAGAAGTAACTTTCAGTCGAGGTTGTCGGTACTACGAAAGTAGTACTGGCCGTACTCGTGATTTGAGCTGCAGTTGCAGCAGCATCAGAGCTGTTTTCACCCGAAGCATCACCACCAGTCAAAGGAATATAGATTTTTGTCGCCACAGCAGCTGTTTGATCCACAATAATTTTCGCCGAATGAATGAGCACCTGACCGGCAATGGTTGTGGCAGGCATTTTGATTCGGTAGTTGTTACTGCCTGAAGTAGGGGTCCATAAAATGCTGTATCTGGTTGCCGCTGTGGTATTTGCGGGAATCACAATCGCACTGTCTGTGATCGTTGTCCCAGCACTATTAACGAGATAAATCGTATAAGGCGTCGTGGTGTTTGAGTTTTGCGCAACGATTTCAAAGGCGTAAAGATTTGTTTGGGCCACATAGTCGGCCGTATTAAAACTTGTTTTCGAGCGATTAAAAGTGATGGCCGCTGTAGAAGAAGAAAGTCCACGGTCGATTAATTCAATCGGTACTTGAATATTAATTCCATTTGGATTGAAGTCCACACTGTTACCGGCTACGACCACTGGGGCAGTTAATTGAAATGATTTTGCTTCAGCTTTGGTTGAGGTCACGCCGCAAGTTGAAACTCCCGATGCATCACTGGCAGAACAGGCCTGAAGAGTATTCAAGGTTCCTGATACAGTGAAAGTAGGAGTGGTGCCACTGATAGCATTACTCTGGGCATCTTTGATGGTGATGGTTACGCTACAAACATCTACGCCTGTGGCCTTACAAGGAGAGCTTGCCACAATTGTGGATGTGGCCAGTGAAGCTGCTCCCGGAATAAAAGTCACCGTGCCATCCGGTTTTATAACGGGAGAAGTGATCTGGAGAGTCTTCACTTCAGCTTTGGTTGATTTTAGCGTACAAGTCGAAACTCCACTCACGTTCGTTGCACTACAAGCAGAATAAGTATTTCCCGTTCCACTCGCTGCAAAAACTGGAGTGATATTCAAGACAGGAGCATTCACATTGTCTTTAAGAGTGATGGTAATAGTGGAAGTCGTGACCCCATCAGCTGTGATGGAAGTGGTTCCGGTAATGGTTGAGTTCGCCACCACCGGAGATCCCGTTTGGAAGACAACAGTTCCGCCAGTTTTTACCACGGGAGTCGCAATGGAAAGGGTTTTTGTTTGGGCCGTGGTTGAAGCCAAAGTACAGAGTGAAACACCTGAGGCATCTGAGGCAGGACACGTTCCATAAGTATTGTTTGAGCCGGTGGCACTAAAAGTTGGGACAACTCCAGTGACGATATTGGAGTTCGCATCTTTCAGTGTAATAGTGATTTCCGAAGTTGAAGTCCCATCAGGGTTAACTGGACCGGTTCCTGCAATAGTTGAATTGGTAGCACTTGCAATGTCTGCCACAAAACTAATCCCACTCCCAGACTTCACTACCGGAGTTAAAATTTGCGGAATTTTATCCTCAGCTTTAGTTGATTTAAGCGTACAAGTCGAATTCCCTGAAGCGTCACTAGAAGTACAAACACTATAGACGTTAGTCGTTCCAGTGTTAGTGGCACTGAAAGTCGGAGTGGATCCGGCCACAGTGTTATTATAAAAATCTTTTAAATTAATCGTGATCGTGGAAGTGGCGGTGCCGTTGGCGACAACTGGGCCAGTTCCGGTAATGCTTGAGTTCGCAATCACAGGAAGACCAGCGGTAAACACGACGGTGCTACCAGATTTTAAAACGGGATTGGTAATTCTTAGTACTTTTGATTCAGCCTTCGTTGAAGCCAGGGTACAAACGGAAACCCCACCGGCATCACTCATAGAACAAGCATCGTAGATATTTGTTGAGCCAGTATCAGTCGCATCAAACTGCGGTGTAATTCCTGGAACAACATTATTACTAGCATCTTTTAAAGTGATGGTAATGGTTGATGTGGCGACTCCATCAGCAGTGACAGTCGATGTCCCAGCAATGGTTGAGTTCGCTGAAGTCGGAAGTGTGGCAGAGAAATCAACCGTTGTGGAGCCCGTGACAGCAGTCGGAGAAGTCAATTGAAGTGTTTTTACTTCAGCGGTCGTTGAGGCCAGAGTACACATCGAAACACCGGTCGCATCAGTGAGTGAACAAGATCCATAAACGTTGGTTGTGCCGGTGTTGGTGGCATTGAAGATTGGAACAATGCCCGCAATAGGGTTAAGGAAAGCATCGTTTAGGGCAATAGTTATAAATGAAACTGCGACACCATCCGCACTCACGGGAGAAGTTCCTGAAATATCGGAGTGAGCGGCATCAGCTGCACCAGCAATGAAAGTCGCCGTGGTTCCAGTTTTTGCAACCGGAGCTGTAATGGCAAAAGTTTTTACTTCGGCTTTAGTTGAGGCAAGCGTACAAGTTGAGATTCCTGAAGTGTTAGATAAACTACACACGCCGTAGATATTGGTGGTTCCAGTGTTGGTGGCATTGAAAGTAGGAACCTGGCCTGAGACCGGGTTACTATTTACGTCCATAAGTGTAATCGTGACAGTTGATGTCGCTACACCGTTGGCCAATATGGAGCTCGTTCCACTGATGAGAGAATTGGCCGCAACGGCTGCTCCAGCATTAAAAGTCACATTGCCATCAGTTTTCACAACAGGTGTGGCGATAGCGAGAGCTTTAATCTCAGCTTTTGTTGAGGCGAGTGTACACAATGAGATACCAGAAGCATCCGAGACGGAGCAGCTTCCATAAGTATTAGTTGTTCCAGTATTGGTGGCGCCAAAAGTTGGTGTGTATCCAGCCACAGGGTTATTACTAATATCTCTTAAAGTAATTGTGATGGTTGATGTCGCAGTTCCGTTAGCAATGACGGGACCAGAACCCGTTATGGTTGAATTCGCAGCGACCGCGCCACCAGCAATGAAGACCACTGATCCATCAGCTTTAGAAACAGGGGTAGCGATAGAGAGAATTTTCGTTTCTGATTTAAGCGAAGTCATTGTACAAGTGGAAACCCCAGCTGCATCTGTTATCGAGCAGGCCCCATAGACGTTGGTCGTATTGGTATTAGTCGCGCTGAAGGTCGGCGTTTGGCCTGCTACAGGGTTACTAAAGGCATCTCTCAGAGTGATGGTGATGGTTGAAGTCGAAGCACCATCTGAAGGCGTAGGACTTGATCCCGAAATATTTGAATTCAAGGCGACTGCTGAGTCAGCAATAAAAATAACGCTACCATCGGCTTTAGAGACAGGGGTTGCAATAGAAAGTATTTTCGATTCAGCTTTAGTTGATTTTAAAGTACAGGTCGATACCCCAAAAGCGTTGGTTAAACTACAAGCTCCATAGGTATTCGTTGTACCAGTGTTAGTGGCGCTAAAAGTCGGAGTTTGTCCTGCTACTGGGTTTTGGAAAGCATCCAGTAAAGTCACTGTAACAGTTGATGTCGCCACACCATTCGCGATGATGGAGCTCGTACCTGTAATGGTTGAAGTGGCCGAAGCGGGAGCTCCCACAGTAAAGACGACTGTTCCGCCTGAGCGATTCACAGGGGTAGCTATATTGAGAGTTTTTGTTTCGACTTTAGTTGAAGTCATTGTACAAGTGGAAACCCCGAAGGCATCAGTGACTGAACAAGCACCGTAAGCATTGGTTGTTCCGGTATTGGTCGCGGCAAAAGTCGGAGTCTGTCCTGAAACAGGATTATTAGAAGCATCTTTAAGTGTGATAGTAATGGTTGAAGTCGATACACCATCAGCCGCAACGGGGCCAGTACCAGTAATAGAAGAATTCGCAACCGAAACAGCACCTACGTTGAATAGAACTGTTCCATCCGTTTTACTAATAGGAGTTGCTATCGAGAGAGTTTTAAGTTCGGCCGTGGTTGATTTAAGTGTGCAGTTTGATGCTCCTGAGGCATCAGTCACGGAGCAGGCGCCGTAAGTGTTGGTGCTACCAGTGTTAGTGGCAGTAAAAGTCGGAGTCTGTCCTGTGACCGGATTATTGAGTGCATCACGCAGAGTAATAATGACAGTGGAAGTATCCACCCCATCGGCCAGGACTGGACCAGTTCCGATAATATTTGAATTCGCAGGATCCGCTGAACCAGCGGTGAACACCACTGTTCCGCCAGCCTTAGAGACTGGAGTTAAAATCGAGAGAGTTTTCGTTTCAGCGATGCCTGACTGCATAGTACAGCTTGAAACTCCTGAAGCGTTAGTCACAGAACAAGCAGTGTAGGTATTGGTTGTACTTGTATCGGTAGCAGAAAACGTCGGAGTTACGCCTGAGACTAAGTTGTTATTAATATCTCTGAGAGCAATAGTAATGGTGGAGCTAGCAGATCCATTGGCGATCACTGGACCAGAACCCGTGATCGTAGAGTTTGCAGCGACCGCAGCACCGGCAGTAAAAATAACTGTTCCATCGGCCTTAGTGAAAGGACCAGTAATAGAGAGAGTTTTTGTTTCGGCAGTTAAAGAAGTAAAAGAACAAGTTGAAACACCTAGAACACTTGAAACCGAACAAGCTGTATAGGCATTGGTATTTCCAGTATTCGTTGCTGAAAAAGTTGGAGTAAGTCCTGGGACCGGGTTACTAGTGGCATCTTTCAGAGTAATCGTGACGGTAGAAGATGCTGTACCATTGGCGATCACGGGACCAGATCCTGTGATCGTGGAATTGGCTGCGACTGCTGATCCTGGGGTGAAAATAACCGTGCCATCAGTTTTTGCAACAGGTGTCACGATTGAGAGAGTTTTTGTTTCTGCTGTCGCAGAACTCAATGTACAAGTAGAAATACCTAAGGCACTTGAAACAGAACAAGTGCCGTAGCTGTTATTGGTTCCAGAATTGGTTGCACTAAAGGTCGGCGTCTGACCTGAAACAGGATTATTATTTACGTCTTTCAGAGTGATCGTAACACTTGAAGTAGAAGTGCCATCGGCCACAACTGGACCAATTCCTGTGATGGTGGAATTTGCTGCTACCGGAACACCGGCAGTGAAAATCACTGTGCCATCAGCTTTAGAAACTGGAGTCGCGATAGAGAGAGTTTTTGTTTCAGCAGTTGAAGAGGCGAGAGTACAAGTTGAAATCCCAGAAGCACTCGAGACTGAACAAGCCGTATAAACGTTATTTGACCCAGTATTAGTTGCTGAGAAAGTCGGCGTCTGGCCTGGGACCAGATTATTATTCGCATCTTTAAGAGTGATAGTTACAGTTGAAGTCGCTACACCATTGGCCACTACAGGGCCCGTTCCTGTAATTGTAGAATTAACGGCAACCGCTACATCTGAATTAAACACCACTGTGCCATCAGCTTTTACTACGGGAGTCGCAATCGAGAGAGTTTTTGTTTCAGACTTAAGAGAGCTCAATGTACAAGTTGAAATCCCTGAAACATCAGTCAGTGAACAAGATCCATAAGTATTGCCTACTCCAGTATCAGTTGCGCTGAAAGTAGGTGTCTGACCTGAGACAGGGTTATTGCTTGAATCTTTAAGTGTAATTGTAATGGTGGAAGTCGCTACACCGTTAGCTAGAACAGGACCTGATCCTGTGATAGTCGAATTAAGGGCTACTGCTGAATCCGCGGTAAATAAAACGGAACCATCAGATTTAGACACTGGAGTCGCAATTGTGAGAGTTTTTGATTCGGCCTTAAGTGAACTTAAAGTACAAATGGAAACTCCTAGCGCATTCGTGACTGAACAAGTCCCGTAAGTATTATTTGCGCCCGTATCAGTCGCTAAGAACGTAGGTGTTTGACCTGCTACAGGGTTAAGGCTTGCATCTTTTAATGTGATGGTCACAGTGGAAGTAGAGGATCCATTCGCTACAACCGGACTTGAACCAGTGATCGTTGAATTAAGAGCTACGGCCACTCCGGCCGTGAAGACCACAGTGCCATCGGCTTTTGAAACCGGAGTTGCAATGGAGAGAGTTTTTGTTTCAGCAGTTGAAGAGGCAAGTGTACAAGTCGAAATTCCTGAAGCACTTGAGACAGAACAAGCAGTGTATACGTTATTCGTACCAGTATCAGTTGCCGAAAATGTCGGAGTCTGACCTGAAACAAGATTATTGTTAGCATCTTTTAAAGTAATCGTAATGGTGGAAATGGCGACTCCGTTGGCAATCACGGGACCGGAACCAGTAATGGTGGAATTCAAGGCCACGGCTGCACCGGCCGAGAACACCACCGTGCCATCAGCTTTAATCACTGGAGTTGCGATGGAGAGAGTTTTTGTTTCGGCCTTAAGCGAGCTCATCGTACAACTAGATACACCCGATGCATTTGAGACAGAACAAGAATTATAAGTATTTGTGGTGCCTGTGTCAGTAGCAGAAAAGGTCGGAGTCTGACCGGCCACGGGGTTATTAAAAGCATCTTTCAGAGTCACTGTCACAGATGAGGTAGAAGTTCCATTGGCCACAACCGGACTAGTTCCAGTAATGGTTGAGTTCGCAGCGACAGCACCGGTTGAAGTGAAAGTTACAGCATTCCCCGTGACAGCAATCGGCGAAGTTAATTGAAGCGTTTTCACTTCCGCAGTAGTTGAAGCCAGTGTGCAGACAGAAAGCCCACTCGCGTTTGAGGCCGAACAAGCTCCGTAGGAGTTATTTGATCCAGAATCAGTGGCGTTAAAAATCGGACTGACCCCTGAGACCGGATTACTAAAGTCATCAAGAAAAGTAATGGAAATAGCTGAAGTCGAAACACCATCAGCACTTACGGGAGTAGTTCCAAGGATAGTTGAAGTCGTTGCACTTGCGCTTCCAGGAATAAAGACGACTGAGCCATCAGCTTTTACAACGGGATTAGTAATCGAGAGAGTTTTACTTTCAGCTTTGGTTGACGAAAGGGTACAAGTTGAAACCCCTGAAGCATTCCCTGCAGAACAAATTCCGTAGGTGTTGGTGGTTCCAGTATTTGTGGCCGAGAAAGTTGGAACCTGACTAGGAACAGGATTATTTGCAGCATCTTTTAGTGTAATCGTAACCGTTGAAGTCGCTGTACCATTGGCCACAACCGAAGTGATACCAGTAATGGTTGAATTTGCGGCAACCGCTGCACCAGCGGTGAAAATTACTGTGCCATCAGCTTTGGAAACCGGAGTCAGTATTGAGAGAGTTTTGGTTTCGGCCGTGAGAGAGGCGAGAGTACAAGTCGAAATCCCTGAAGCATTCGTAGCAGAACAAGCGGTATAAATATTATTAGTTCCCGTATCAGTTGCGCTGAATGTGGGAGTCTGACCCGATACCGGATTATTCGAAGCATCTTTAAGTGTGACTGTAATCGAAGACGTCGCTACACCATTGGCCACAACCGGACTCGATCCCGTGATGGTTGAATTAGCAGCGACTGCTACACCGGCCGAGAAAACTACTGTGCCGTCAGCTTTCGAAACTGGAGTCGCAATAGAGAGAGTTTTCGTTTCAGCTGTCGAAGAAGCAAGCGTACAAGTAGAAACACCGAGTGCACTTGATACTGAGCAAGCAGTGTAGATGTTATTAGTACCAGTATCAGTTGCCGAAAAAGTCGGAGTCTGAGCAGAGACAGGATTGTTGTTGCCATCTTTAAGTGTGATGGTGACTGTTGAAGTGGCCGTTCCGTTAGCAGTAACAGGACTTGTCCCAGTAATAGTAGAATTAGCAGCTACCGCCGCACCGGCCGAGAACACCACTGTGCCGTCGGCCTTAATAACTGGAGTGGCAATCGAGAGAGTTTTCGTTTCAGCCGTTAAAGAGGCGAGTGTACAAGTCGAAACACCAGAAGCGTTCGTGGCAGAACAAGCTGTGTAAGCATTATTAGTTCCGGTATCAGTCGCAGAAAAAGTTGGGGTCTGAGCGGAAACTGGATTATTGGCAGCATCTTTCAGGGTGATTGTAATAGTTGAAGTGGCCGTCCCATTTGCCACAACTGGACTCGATCCAGTGATGGTTGAATTTGCGGCCACTGCGGCACCTGGAGTGAAAACAACCGTACCATCAGCTTTAATCACTGGTGTGACTATTGAGAGAGTTTTCGTTTCAGCGGTTAGAGAGGCAAGAGTACAAGTCGACACACCTGAAACACTTGTGGCAGAACAAGCTGTGTAAGCATTGTTAGTCCCAGTGTCAGTCGCAGAGAAAGTCGGAATCTGACCTATTACCGGATTATTCGAAGCATCTTTTAAAGTAACAGTTACACTGGAAGTCGCGACACCATTAGCAACCACTGGGCCAGTTCCTGTGATAGTTGAATTGGCCGCCACTGCTGCTCCAGCTGTGAAGACCACGGATCCATCGGCTTTTGAAACGGGAGTCAATATTGAGAGTATTTTTGTTTCTGCCGTCAGAGATTTGAGAGTACAGGTTGCTACACCTGAGGCACTGGTCACAGAACAAGCCGAGTAAGTATTATTCACGCCGGTATCGGTAGCTGAAAATGTGGGAGTCACACCGGCTACAAAATTATTATTTAAATCTTTCAGCGTCACTGTGATAGTTGAGCTAGCAACCCCATCGGCCACAACAGGCGTTGTACCAGTAATGGTGGAATTCGCCGCCACCGCTGCTCCGGCCGTAAAGACGACACTAGTACCCGCCTTAATGACAGGAGTATCAATCGAGAGAATTTTTGTTTCAGCGGCGAGTGAGCTTAAAGTACAAGTTGAGATCCCTGAAGCATCAGTTGCAGAACAAGAGCCGTAAGTGTTTTTTGTTCCAGTATCAGTGGCTGAAAATGTTGGAGTCTGTCCAGAAACCGGATTATTAGAAACGTCTTTGAGAGTAATTGTGATCGAAGATGTGGCCACACCATCAGCTACTACGGGAGTTGTTCAACTAATTGAAGAATTAGCGGCTGTGGCCGCAGCCGAAGTGAAAATAACTGTTCCATCGGCTTTAGAGACGGGAGTTAAAAGAGAAAGTGTTTTTGTTTCGGCCGTCGTTGAACTCAAAGTACAGGTTGAAACCCCAGAAAGATTGGTGACTGAGCAACTGCCATAGGTGTTGTTAATTCCTGTATCCGTAGCTGAAAAGGTAGGAGTAATTCCCGCCACAACATTATTATTCACATCTTTAAGAGTGATCGTAATCGTCGAAGTCGCCACTCCGTTAGCTACTACAGTAGAAGTACCAGTGATGGTCGAGTTCGCTGCCACTGCAACGTCAGCTGTGAAAATGACGTTACCATCAGCTTTTATTACAGGAGTGGCAATGGATAGTGTTTTTGTTTCAGCTTTAAGGGAAGTTAACGTACAGGTCGATACCCCAAAAGAGTTCGTAGCTGAACATAGGCCATAATTATTAGTAGAACCTGTATCAGTAGCTGAAAAAGTCGGAGTTTGTCCGGATACAGGATTATTAAAATTATCTTTCAGAGTAATCGTCACAGTCGATGCTGCGACTCCATTGGCAAGAATCGGGGTAGTTCCCGTAATGGTTGAATTGGCAGCTACGGCACTATTAGGAGTAAAGGTAACGTCATTACCAGTTACTGCGACGGGAGAAGTTAACTGGAGAGTTTTCACTTCGGCCGTAGTCGAAGCAAGAGTACAAATGGAGAGACCACTGACATTTGAAACTGAGCAGGCGCCATAAATATTGGTCGTGCCAGTATCAGTAGCATTGTAGATTGGTGAGACCCCAGAAATAGGATTACTGAAGTCATCCAAAATTGTAATCGATACGACTGAAGAAGAAATACCATTGGCAACGACTGGAGTGGTCCCGTTAATCGTCGTAGTGACGCTACTTGGGGATCCAGGCGTAAAGACGACTGTCCCATCGGCTTTTACTACGGGAGTAGCGATGGAGAGAGTTTTTGTTTCAGCTTTAGTTGAGGCGAGTGTACAGGCAGAAATACCTGAAGCGTTAGTAGCAGAGCATGTTCCATAGGTGTTGGTCGTGCCAGTATTAGTGGCGGAGAAAGTAGGGATTTGTCCCACCACTGGATTATTGGCCGAATCTTTAAGGGTGATGATAACAGTTGAGGTTGCGACTCCGTTTGCCAAAACAGGGCCTGAACCCGTGATAGTTGAATTAAGTGCACTTGCTCCAACTGAAGTGAAAACGACTGTTCCCCCAGCTTTTGCTACGGGAGTCACGATGGATAATATTTTTGATTCGGCTATGAGAGACTTTAGCGTACAAGCAGAACTACCAGTTATGTCAGATGCAGAGCATGCACCATAAATATTTGAAGAGCTTGTATTAGTAGCACTAAAAGTCGGAGTGTAACCTGTGGAAGGATTTCCAAAGGCATCGACAAGTGAAATGGTAATAGCTGAACTGGCAGATCCATCGGCCATCACGGGGCTTGTTCCAGCAATGGTTGAGTTAGCAGCAACTGGTGCTCCACCCATAAAAATAGCTGTCCCACTAGATTTTGCAACCGGAGTTAAAATATTGAGTGTTTTAATTTCTGCTTTCGTTGATTTTAATGAACAGGTCGAAACACCCAAAACACTCGAGGCACTACAAGCACCATAGATGTTTGAACTTCCCGTGTTAGTGGCACTAAAAGTAGGGGTGACGCCTGAAATTAAATTACTGTAAGTATCTTTGATCGTAATCGTCACTGTGGCAGCAGCAATTCCGTTGGCAATGGTTGGACCACTTGCACTTGCAGTTGTTGTTGAAGAGCTTGGTGCTCCTGGAATAAATATAACAGGAATCGTCGCAGAAACAGCTGGTGCTAGTACTCGAATCGCTTTTGCTTCAGCCTTAGTAGAAGTAAAATTACAGGTGGAATCTCCATTGACGTCAGTGGTTGAACAAGTCCCAAACGTATTCGCTGAGCCCGTTGAATAAAGTGTCGGAACTTCACCCGCAACGACCACACCATTTTTTTTCACGTTAATAGAAACAATTGAAGTCGATGATCCATCAGCGATTATGTTTGAAGTAGCAGAAACAGTTGTGACATAAGTCGAAGGGGTTGAGACCACGCCTCCAGCACTATCAGTTTTTACCTGACAGGCACTCATGACAAAAAGGATTAGTAAGGTTAAGAAAATGTTCATGTTAAGTTTTTGCCAACAACCTAGCCGAGTAATTTGTTAATATTAACACCCTCTCTATATATCTAAGCGGCGTGAAAACTTTTCCCCTTTATTTTAACACCTTACGTCAGTTATCCAGAGAATCTTGACCCCTTTCTTGACTTGGTTTGTTAGTTTTAAAATCTTAAGATTTGAATGATATAAATCAGCTATTTAGCGACTTTAAAAATATCAATGCTTTTTATTTAACGAAGCGTCAGATTAGTGAGATTCTGTTTACAGGTAGGTTTTGCCACTAATTCCTGCCAAAGCATCTCGCTCTACAATGAAAGAATGCGAATTTTTCTGCTATTCGCCCTACTGATTCAGGTCAGCTGTGCGACAAAATATATCCTTCCTGGAAACAAGTTCATGACTCCTGAATCTCAGGGGGGAATGTTTAATTCGCAAGTTGAGTTTCAACAAACTTCGGCCAATCAATTAATTTCTGATGTTTCAAATGCTTCTGTAAAAGATGGTGTTACCAATCAAGTTATTCCTCGCGCAGGTTTTGCTTTTTCCACATCGCTGCTTGATCAGATGGATTTATTTTGGTCGCATACAGGTGGAGGAAACTCACTTTTAGGAGCGAAATTTCAATTTTTAGGTGGCTCTCGAACTTCAAAAGCCACTGGCCACAAGATGGCATTTTCTGCGGCCTTTGGTGGAAATGATTATCAAACTGATGGTTCCAATGCCGTAGAATTTGAACTCAAAGGCCAGGAGTATCAATTCCTGTATGGTTACCGTTTTGGTGAAATGGTTTTGCTTTATACCAATGCTTCGTATGCTCGTTATAATTTTTTAGGAACCATCAAATCCAGTGATCCCACCATCGATGGACTCAAACCCCAATATGAAACGAAAGTCATGTCGCTTCTAAGCGGGCTAGAGCTGAGCCTCGGATCATTTTTTGGCAAAGCGGAGTGTGGCTATCAACAATTAAATACGAGCTACACCAAGCTTGAGTCCCATTTTCTCTACGGTTATGCCATTGGTGTGAGCTGGTAAGGTGTCTTTTGCCGCCCTTTGGGTCCCAACCCTAAATAGATTAAAATAACTAAGTGAATACCGCTCGTATTGTCCTTACTTTATTCATCCTTTTAATCACCTTGCCCGCCAAGGCCACACTCAGTTTTGAAGATCATGCTTTTCCAGAATTTGTGACTTCGGCCAGGGCACTTGCGATGGGGAATGCTTATCTTTGTAAAGTCGACGATGCCTGGTCAGCTTTTTATAATCCGGCCGGATTAGGCACAGTCAGGCAGCCGCAATTTCATTTGGGAAATATTCATTTAGAATCAAGTAGTGGTCTCTCGCATGTTGTAGGTGCTGGGCCTGCATATGAAATCCCACAACGTTATAAAGATTCTTTTGATCCAAAAATCATGAAAGACATGCTTCTTCCTCATGAAGGGCAGATTGCTCAATCTAGAGTTAATCTTTTTCCCAATTTTACGGTGAGAGGTTTAACTTTGGGTTATATGGCCTCTCAGAGAAATCGCGCTATTATTAACAACGATGTCGCTAATAAATTTGAAATTGCCGAAAGAAGAGATCACGGACCAGTCATGTCGCTAAGTGGTTCGTTATTTGGCGGAGTGATAAAACTTGGAGCCTCAGCCGTTTATTTAATTCGCCGTGACCTTTCGAAAGAATTTCTTCCTGCTGTGACTCCTTCAGTTTCTACCAGTGATTATAAAACTGGAAAAAGTTTACAGGTAACTGCCGGGGGAAAACTAACCTTGCCAGTTTCAATGCTGCCCTCATTTTCTGCCGTGTTAAGAAATGCCACTTCTAACGATTGGGATGGTGCGAGCTCAAACGGTGGGCCCGATAAGATTAAACAAACGATTGATCTAGGAATGTCGATCACTCCCCAAATTGGAAAAACTTCCCGTATCCATATGGAAGTGAATTTAAAAGATTTAAACAATGCTTATGACACGGATGTAAAAAGAAGAATTGCTGCCGGTATGGAGTTAGATTTTAAACGCCGACTTTTTATTCGCCTAGGTTACGGAGACGGTTGGGGCTCAGGTGGTTTAGGAGTTCGCACTCGGACATTTATTTTGGACCTTACCACTTATGCCGTTGACCAGTCCTTGACGGGGTTTCGAGAACTCGAAGACCGGCGCTGGGTTCTTTCCCTTTCTTCGGGTTTCTAATCAACTACTTGGATCACTTTTTCCCAACGCTTTAGCCTTCCCATTAACTGCACTTTCTGTTAAAAAAATGCCTTCCATACTAGAAGGTTCTAATCCTTCCTCTCGCAAGCTGAGAGAAACACTTTGCCCTAAAGGAGCCTTCAATGGCCTCGCACAATCCCTACGCTTCATTTCTTGAAAAAGTTGAAAAACCTGCTCGCTACATTGGCGGCGAACACTTTGTGATTCGTAAAAACTGGGAAGAAACACTTTCTCGAGTTGCGCTTTGTTTTCCAGACACTTATGAAATAGGCATGAGTCATTTAGGAATGAAGATTCTTTATGATGAAATTAACCAACACCCAGGAATGCTCGCTGAGAGATGTTTTGCTCCCTGGATTGATATGGAAAAAGAAATTCGCAGCCGCGGATTAAATCTTGTGACATTAGAGAATTTTAAACCACTTAAAGCCTTTCATATTGTGGGATTTTCTCTTCAGTATGAAATGAGTTACACCAATATTTTAAATATGCTCGACCTTGGCGGGATTTCAATCTGGACCAAAGATCGCAAGGAAGATGAGCCCTTTGTTATCGCTGGTGGCCCTTGTGCCACTCACCCTGAGCCACTTGCTCCGTTTTTAGATTTCGTGGTGATCGGAGACGGCGAAAAACTTTTTGCCCGGATCACGCATTTTATTGGTGAGGCCCGTGCTCAAGGATTAAAGCGCGATCAGATTTTATTTGAACTCGCCAAATGGAAAGGAATTTACGTTCCTCAGTTTTATGATACTGCAATTGATCCTATGACTCAGATGGAAGTTGTGACTGGTGCCAAAGCTGAATTCGCTGGTGAAATTCCAAACCGTGTGGAGCGCTTCTTTGTGGATAACCTCACAAATTATCCCTTTCCTACAAAATCTCCGATTCCGCATATGACTGCGATCTTTGACCGCTTTTCAGTGGAGCTTGCTCGTGGATGTACGGAAGGTTGTCGCTTTTGTCAGGCGGGAATGATTTATCGTCCGGTTCGTGAAAGAAGTCCTGAAAATGTTGTGAAGATGATGATGGATGGTCTCAAAAATGGCGGCTTCGATGAAGCGTCTCTGACGTGTCTATCGACAGCTGATTACTCAGCAGTGACTCCGCTCGTGATTGAACTCTTGGATAAATTATCTAAAGAAAATGCGACTCTTGGAATTTCTTCCCTTCGGGCCTACGGCCTAGATGAAAGGATTCTGGATAAAATGGCCGAAGTCAAAAACTCGTCATTAACTTTTGCTCCTGAAGCCGGCTCTCAGCGCATGCGTGACGTGATTAATAAAAACATTACCGAAGAAGACCTGATGAAAACCGCTGTCAGTGTTTTCTCTCGCGGCTGGACCAAGATGAAGCTCTACTTCATGATTGGGCTTCCGACTGAAGAAGATGAAGATGTGATGGCAATCATGGAGACAGCGGCTAAAGCTCGTCAAAAAGCTACTGAGTGCGGAGTGAGAAACCCTACACTCACGATTTCAGTTTCTTCATTTGTTCCTAAACCTCATACGCCTTTTCAGTGGGCGAGCATGATTACTTTGCCTGAAATTGAGCGTAAGCAAAATATGCTCAAAGATCTGGCCGAGAGATACCGCCTGAATTTTAGAAAACACTACTCAAAAATTTCTCACCTCGAAGGTATCGTCGCCCGTGGGGACAGACGAGTGGCGAATATTATCTATAGTGCCTGGAATCAGGGCGCTCGATTTGATGGATGGGACGAAACCTTTAACTATTCACTCTGGGTCAAATGCGTTGAAGAGTCTGGTCTTAATACAGAATCATTTCTTGGCACTATTCCGATGAATGGAAAACTTGCTTGGGATCACATTGATGTTGGACTGACTGAGAGATTTTTAGAAATCGAATGGAAAAAAGCCACGCATAACCGACTTTCTCCACCGTGTGGCAAAGTTTACGGAATGATTGTTCATCACTCAAACCTTGAAACTCTTGAGAAAACTTTTGATATCGATAAGAAAAAACTGGTTTGTTACCACTGCGGAGTGGCCTGTGATCTGAAAGGTATGGTTCAAGAAAGACGAGATTTCTTAACCGGCATGAAGGCGATTAAAGATGAAGCCTATGTTGCTCCAGAGGTCTTGAAAAAAGATATTGTTGAGCTTCGAGAGAAAAGAAATCAATTCGTGGGTGCCAAGTACCGTATCGAATTCTCAAAAATTGGGCCTATTACATTTATTTCGCATCTTGATTTACAAAAAGTCATGCAGCGAATTTTTAAGCGTGCTCAGCTTGAGACTCTTCATTCTGAAGGCTATAACCTTAGACCACTTCTGTCTTTTGGACCGGCCCTGACTTTAGGAATAAGTTCTTTGACTGAATATTTTGATGTGCGAGTTCCAACTGAGTGGAATGATTTCGAAGCGGTTTTACAAATTTTACAAAACCATTCTGAGCCAGGCATTTTGTTCAAAAATATTTCTGTGATTACGAACAAGACTCCTTCGATTCAGGATTCGGCTAAGTCCTTTAAATATTTTATCCCTGTTCAAAATAATACTGAAGTTGCAAGTGTGGTCGAAAAGCTGCGCTCTCAAGACCAAATTATTATTCAGTCTTACTCTAAAAAAGATGAACTCTTGTTAGATAAAGACATTCGCCCCATGCTGCTTGAACTAGAAGCGGGAGCTTTGAATCTTCATGAAACAATCATGGAGATTATTGATGAAGTTTCTCCATGCCGCATGAGTGGGATTTTTCTCACGGCTTCGGTAAAACAAGGAACAAGCATTCGTCCCTCTGAAATCGTGGATGTTTTCAAATCCATGGGACTCACCGTTGAGCGTCCCATTAAGGTTGGAATCGAACTGAACGTTTAACAATTGTTATCTCATCCCCCTGAAGTGGTGTAATTATTACACCACTTCAGGGGGCTAACCCCTCAAAATCCAAATAAATTCTCACAGCCATCCCTCAGGCCCTTGTCACGAAGTTTGAACTCCGTCATAAATGTAATCAGTTTTCATCAACCAAGGACAGATTCCGATGATGTCAAAAAAAGCACTTCTGGCTTTAGCGTTTCCTATTTCAATCTCTGCTGCTTTTGGAGCAGTTCAGGTTATCCCTAAGGCCAAGCAGGATCTTAAAGCGATCGCTGAAATTCAATCCCTGGTTTTGAAAAATGCCAAGGGTACTTTGCTTCAAAAATCATTCATGAACGTGGCTCCTGAGAATTGGTTTAACCTTTCTCCAGCTGAAGGAAGCGAAGGTGTGATGACTGAAGAAACATATGTGACTTTTCCTCAGCCGACAGGAAAAGATGTCATTGTCGCCGTGATTGATTCTGGTGTGGACGTGAACCACGAAGATCTACAAGGAAAAATCTGGACCAATAAAAATGAAATTCCTGAAAATGGAATTGATGACGATAAAAATGGTTATGTTGATGATGTTTTTGGATGGAACTTTATTGGTGGTGCAAATGGAATGGCAAAAATCGTGGTCGATGGAAATTTGGCCAATGGCTACCGTTTAATTAAAGGGGATCCTGCGGCCCAAATTGGCGCCGACACGCTGGAAGTGACCCGTGAAGTGGTTCGTATGAAAAAACTTAAAGTTCAAGTTGAGGATTTAGGTGAGACACTCACTTCCGCTCAGGCGAAGTATCTGGCTTTGTTAATTAAGTTAGTTAGTACTGAAGTCGACAATGCTAAAAAAGTGGTCTCAAGCTATAGCATTCGTCTTGAAACTTACAAAAAGTCTGAAGCCATATTAAAATCTGCCGGAGTTTCTGATATTTCACTAGAATCAGTGCGCGCTCTTGAATCAATGGATCCAGCTGTGGTGAAAGCCAAATCTGAGATGTTGGCCCTCCTTTCTAATGGCATTGATTTGGCCCGCATTAACCGGGTTCTTGCTTATTATGGTGATCAGCTGACTTATTTTTATAACGAAAATTATAACCCGCGCACTATCGTGGGTGACAACTACGCTAATACTTCAGAAAAAAGTTATGGCAATAATGATGTCATCGGCTCAGATGCTCATCACGGCACTCACGTTTCTGGCTCTATCGCTGCCGTTCGAGATAACTTCCTAGGAATTAAAGGTGTGGCCACAAATGTAAAAATCATGGCGGTTAGAGTTGTTCCTAATGGGGATGAGCGCGATAAAGATGTTGCTAACGGAATTCGTTATGCCGTGGACAATGGGGCGCAGATTATTAACATGAGTTTTGGGAAATCGTTTTCCCCTTATAAGAGAGTTGTAGATGAGGCAGTGAAGTACGCTGAGAGTAAAGGTGTGCTAATGGTTCACGCCGCTGGAAATTCAAATGCGAATAACGATACTGAAGCGAACTTTCCAAACCGCAACAACAAAGCCGATGAAGTGGAATTTTCTAACTGGCTTGAGATTGGGGCTTCTTCATTTGAAAAAGGACTTAACCTTCCGGCCGATTTTTCTAACTACGGTAAAAAGAGTGTCGATTTATTTGCTCCTGGAGTAGATATCTATTCCACCACTCCGGATAATACTTATGACACTTATTCTGGCACTTCTATGGCCTCACCGATTGCTGCCGGCGTAGCTGCGCTGGTTCTGTCACATGCTCCAAGCTTAGATGTTCCTACTCTTCGGGCGCTCCTTTTGGATACTTCTCGCCGCTATCCGAATCTCAAAGTGAACCTGCCAGGTACGGAAAATCCCGTTTTGTTCAGCTCGCTTTCGCGCACAGGGACCATTATTGATGCTTTTAGTGCAGTTCAAATTCTTAAATAAAATCTAGTTATAGGCAAATATGTAACTTTGGGCCCCTAAAAGGGGCCCTTTTTGTTTTTGTTTGATTCAGCTTGAGGCTTGCCGATACAGCTATTAATGAGAATCGTTTTACTTCTCTCTCTATTCATCTTTATTTCCTGTGCCATGGGCCCAGGACGAAATATTGCCTCGGTTACTCCCATTGTTTTTGCCGATATCGAGGCCAAAGAATGTTTGGTCAAACTTTTTCCCAGAGAAGCGTCCCGCCCCAATATCCTGCAGTTTTACCTAGAATTACGAAACAGCTCCAAGGCCTTAGTCGACGTTGAACTCAAAGAGATCTTGGTCAAAAATCATGAGAAAATTCTTAGTGGTCACATTCGGAGAATCTCTAAGGGAAGATATGAAGTAGAGGTCCGAAAGAGTAAATTTAAAGGTCTGAAGTTCTTTGTTCAAAATAAGTCGATTAAGCATCAGGTTGTGATTTATAAAAATGCTGTTCGCAAAAAATCCTCCCTCATCATTTTGTCAGATGAAAATTACCGCATGAAGGCCCGGCTCATTTTAAAAGATAAAAATGATGCGGCCCTTGAAGTTCAGCAGCCTCCAGAAATTATCTTCATGGGACTGGGCTCAGTGACTGAGCCTGTGATGATTGAAACAGGGGTCTGGGAATTTGATATTGAGTATCCTGAAGAAAATCAAATTATTTACATCTCTGCTAGGGTCAACGGCGTACTTCTTGAGAGACTTTTACGCTTTCAACACGTTGAGAAATAACATCTTATTGGCCCGATTAGTGGATTTTCTACACCCTCTTGGTTAAGATGGGGCAAATCATTTAAGGAAGATAGTCATGCGCATCAATACCCCTGGAACTAAGGCAACTGAAGTGAACTCTAAATCCAATGCCAAATACGATCAGAAACTTGAACTGATTCGAAAAAATAAAATCTCTAAGGCCGACCTGTTGTGGTTTTTGAAGAACATTTTTGTTTCTCGTAAAACAGATGATGCCGAAATCACCATGAAAAAACAGAGTAAGGCTTTTTTCCAGATCTCTGGAGCAGGCCATGAGGGAATTCTTTCTGCCGTGGCTAAAGTGCTTAAACCGAAACACGATTATTTTATTCCTTACTACCGTGACCGCGCCCTGTGCTTGGGTCTTGGGGTCACTCCTTTTGAAATGCTTTGCCAGGCCAATGGAAATACCGGAGATACAGCTTCGCATGGCCGGATGATGCCGGCGCATTGGGGAAATGTTAAACTTAACATTGTTAATAAATCTTCTTGTACTGGGACTCAGTTTCTTCAGGCATGTGGAGTTGCTGAAGCAGGACTTCATTTGAAAAAAATGAAACTCAAAGACACTCCCGTTTATAACGACCATGAAATTGTTTACACGTCTTGTGGTGATGGAACTATTGCTCAAGGAGAGTTCTGGGAAGGATTGACCACGGCCTGTGTAAATAAGCTTCCTGTTCTTTTCATGGTGGAAGATAACGGTTATGCGATTTCGACTCCCGTTTGGCTGAATACTCCGGGCGGATCAATTTCTAAAGCACTCGCCAATTTTCCGGGTCTTAAGATTTTTACGTGTGACGGAAACTGCCCGATTGATTCTTACAATACGATGGTTGAAATAGAGAAATACATGAGGGCCGGAAATGGTCCGGTGCTGGTTCACGCCAATGTGACTCGCCCTTATTCGCATTCACTTTCTGATGATCATTCTTATTATAGAACCAAAGACGATTTAGATAATGAAGCCACTTTAGATGTGTTCAATTCTTATCCTAAGTTTTTAACTGAAACAGGTCTTCTTACAACAGATGAAGTGAAAGCAGTTTTAGATGAAGTGACTAAAGAGCTTCGGGATGCCATGACGAAGGCGCTTGAAATGGCGTGGCCTGATAAATCGACTTATATGGATCACTTGTATTCTCCTGACGTTGATCCGACTTCGGCCCAGTTTGAAACAGCTGCGAATTTCTCAGGCAAAGAAGATATTCCACTGGCGACAGCTATCAACATGACTTTGAAATCAGAGATTAAGAAAAATCCTTTGATGATGGTCTTTGGGGAAGATGTGGCGGATTTCACAGAAGTGGAAAAATATGAAAACCCAGATCTCAAAGGTAAGGGTGGAGTTTTCAAAGTAACCCACGGAGTTCAAAAAGTCGCACAACCTGGTCAAGTCTTTAACTCACCACTTGCCGAGGCGAATATTATTGGACGAGCGATTGGAATGGCGATCCGTGGTCTTAAGCCAGTAGTAGAAATTCAGTTCTTTGATTATATTTGGACTGCTTACATGCAGCTTAAAAATGAAATGGCGACTACTCGCTACCGCTCAGGTGGGGATTTTAAATGCCCGATGGTGATTCGAGTGCCAATTGGTGGCTACCTTCGAGGTGGTGCAATTTATCACTCTCAATCGGGAGAGTCTTTATTTACCCATAATCCAGGCATCCGGGTTGTTTACCCTTCGAATGCTCTTGATGCGATAGGGCTTTTGCGAACGGCCATTCGTTGTGATGATCCGGTTCTTTTTCTTGAGCACAAACATCTTTATTATCAGGGCTACAATCGCTCGGCCGATCCAGGCGAAGATTTTATGATTCCTTTTGGTAAGGCCCGTGTAGTGAAAGAAGGCAAGGACGCTACGATTGTTTGTTGGGGAGCCTTAGTTCAAAAGTCAGTCGAAGCGGCCAGAGAACTTGAAAAAGAAGGATATTCGATCGAGATTCTTGATGCTCGAACCATTGCACCGTTTGATTTTGAAGCGGTGAAAAAATCACTTTCTAAAACTCATCGCCTTTTGGTTTGTCATGAAGAGCATAAGACTTCGGGATACGCCGGTGAGATTGCTGCTTGGGTGAATGAGAACTGCTTTGAAATGTTGGATGCACCAATTCTTCGAGTTTGTTCAAAAGACGTTCACGTGGCGTATTGCCCTGATCTTGAGGAAGAAATTTTACCACAAACCAGTGATGTTTTGACGGCGCTCAAAAAACTAGTTCAATACTAAGTGGTTTGGGCCTGGTTGCTTATTTTCGTCTCCACTGTGGCCTTTGCTTCGCCTCGATTTAGTAAGGCCATGGATGGAGCTGATCTTCCCCTTCGGCTTGAGCGCCATAAGCGGATCTTTTTTATCTCAGGCACCGAAAATACTAAACTTCAGGTGAGTGCTAAGATCCCCGTTCTTTATGGATCCAATCTTTTTGTGGCCTATACTGAAACGGGATTTTGGAAACTCTTTCAAAAATCGTCCAACCCTTTTGAGGACATCAACCATAATCCGGAAATCTTTTACCGCTGGAATCTCCATGAGCATTTTGACCTGGATGCCGGAGTCGAACACCTATCGAACGGTACTGATAAGGCCAATTCTCGAAGCTGGAACGACCTCTATGTTCAGACCATGGGTAAGGTGGATAATCTTTATTTCACTTCGAAGGCCTATTATCTTTGGGACATTGATGCCACGAATGAGAATATCAAAACCTACTTGGGTTATGTTGATATGGAACTTGGAATTAAAGAACTTATCCGTAGTAAGTTTCAAAGTAATGAGCTCTATGTGAGATGGAGACCAGGGTCACATCTGAGCTTTAATGGAAGTGGCTATAATACTTTTGAGATTGGTCTAAAATTTAAGTTTTCTGCAGTCAGATTATTTCAACATTTCTTCGTGAATTACTATAATGGGTACGGGGAAAATCAACTAGCTTACGATCGATATACGAGGGCCTTGAGGGCAGGACTTACTTTTTAACTATCTATTCAATTTCAGAAAATTATTTTGCTTCAATAAAATTCTTAGACCAATGAGAGCACCAGTAACGATGATGTGTACCTGAATTGGCCAACCAAAGAGTAGATCTGTATTAACAAATAATGAGCTCATAAGAAGAACTCCCCATAAAGTTATTAGAGCGAAATCCATGCTCAAAAGTGATTTTTTCATTAAGAAAATGTTAAATTTGAATTTCTGGGTTGGCAATTGCCTGATGGGGAATGTGAGAAGATGTCATATTGCCCCTACAAAATGAGGGGCAATAGATAACGCGTGGCTTTGTAATATTAAATTAGAACTTAAACCCTTTGAGTAGTTTTTTGCCCTGTTCTTTCAAATCGTTAGTTCCGCCTTTTTTCAGCTTCTCAATCTCTTTTTTGATTTGATCTTCATTCTTCTTGTACAGCTCACCGATATTACTGAGAGAAGAGAGATTCGCTTTGTTGCCACCAATTGCTGCCATGAGATCATTTTTAGGTTTCATAATCTTTTCATCAACCATCTTCTGGATTTGATTTTGGGCATCAGCAATCTTATTTCCAATTTCCCGATTAAAGCCATTACCTAGTTCATCGCCAAGGTTTGAGCTGATCTTCATGTCTAGGTTCTTAAATGTACCCGAGACAGAACCATCGACTGAGATGGCAGAAATACCGTTCATGATGTTGGTTAAAATTTCCTGAGCAAGTTTGGTTTTACTCTCAACAATAAACTTCGGCTGCTTAAGAACAGATGACCAAGTCATGGAAATTTGATCTTGTTTTAAATGAGCTTCAATCGCTGATGATCCCACAGCATTTTGAAAACCGAATTTAAGTTTTTCATCATTCACAAACATTCTTTCAGGCACAACAAATGAGCCCACTTTAATCAATGCCGATTGCTCACTGATGGTCTTCGTAAAGTCAGCTTTGACTAACGCCTGGACACCCATGACTTTCACACCAGGGAAATCTCCCCGCATATCAAGCACAATCGGTTTTCCAATAGTCTTAGGCGAAGTGGTGACGTTAGTGAGCTCTCCTGAAACATTGCCTGAGTATGAATCTGCCGTGCCTTTAGAGCTCAGGGCCGCTCGCTTAAGCCAAAATAATGGATACCCTTTCGTGATAGGGAATTCATGGTTTGATCCCAGAGATCTTTTATGAGGAACGACTTCTTCTTTTTCTTTTTTCTCTGGTAGATATTGTTTAGCAAGAGCTTGATACTTTCTGGCCTTCGCAATGTATTCTGCAAATTCTCCAGCAAATAAGTGCATCGCCATATCTTTAAAATCAATCTGAGGAACGGCGAAGCGGTCTTTTAACGAGGCGATGTCTTCTTTCACCAGCAGTTCAATTTCTTTAGGATAATTGGCCACGGCAGTGACTTCAGACTGAAGCTGCTTACTTGAGGCCTGAATTTCTTTGTACTGATTATTCACTTCTTTTAGCAGATCGTTTAATTCTTTAAGGCCTTTGGCCTGCTCTAAGAAGTTTTTTTGTTTTGAAATGGTTTGAATTTTGGCTTCAATTTCTTTGACCTTAGAAGTGTCAGACAAAGTCTTGATCTTTGCATCCCAGACACTTTTCTTGGCATTCACGTCAGAGAGCATCGCCCCAATGCGCGCTTCACTTTTAAGGTCTCCGCGAATTTTTTCAAGTTGGTCTTTATAGTCTCCCCCTTCAAGCAGAGTAGCGACGTCACCCAGAACATTTTTTCCGTATTTGTTTTTTACCTGAGAAATCACTTCAATTTGAAGCTCGTTAATTTTACTGGGTTTAGCGGGCTCAGGGGGAAGAACCTTACCTGGGTGTTTTCTCGGCTTAGAAATCTGGATGTTATTAATGCTGGCATCATCGACGACAAATTTCATGCGCAAAAGAGCGTCCCAGACATATTGAAAATGCATGTTTTCAATTTCAAGCATGTTATGAGTTGGTTTTTCTTTGTCGGTTACTTGTAGACCATTCAAATCAAATGATCCTCTGAGAAAACTGGTTTTCACTGAGGCAACGTTGACTTCAGCGCCGTTGCCTTGAGTTCCCACATATTCAAAGAGAGATTTTAAATGATGGTCAAAGTAGTAAGAAAAATAGCCAAAAGTTAAAAGCGACATCACCAAAACGGGAATGATCGCTTCAAAACGAATAGGACCTTTTTTCTTAGGAATTTTAGTTTCTTTTGTATTTTGATTATCGCTCATAATAGTTCCGCCTTAATTCCACTTATACTGATCATATTTGTAATACCACTGGTAGAACTTGGTCGCTTCTACCGCTTTCCACGCTTTTGATTCTTTAAAGCGCGCCAGAACTGTCTGACGGTATTTCACTATCAAGAAGCGACTTAGAATAAAAACTAGTGGAGAAAGAGCAAACGTAATCACCGCCGAGCCCATGACAATCGTATTATTAAAACGAGTGAACGGAATGATCGGCATGTTGTAGAGGGTGGTATAAAAAGCTTGAAGTGATTCAATCTCCAGAACTTTGCTGCCAATCGCATCGAAAGCTGGGTCAAGTAGGAAGGCCACAAACTTAAAGAAAAAAGCCGCTAGTAAGGCAGCTCCAATTTGAATGCGAAAAAAGAACAGGACTAAAAAGATAAGTAAGCTATGAAGAGATAATGTAGGAGTCATGCCTAAAATAAATCCACAGGTCAGTCCCATCGCGAGTGAGATCGTTCCGGTGTCAGAGTTCAGTAATTTAATGAAAGCAAATAATTGTTTGAGTATCAGACCCATGGCGTCTCCTTACAGATTTAAGTGAATAAATCTTAAAAGCCACAGGCCTCTTTGACCATAGGAAAGAGGGTAACAAAGAGCGTTGTTTTTAAACCCATCCATGGGTACAGGTGTTTCTCATCCTTGCGAAAAGTGATTATACAATTCCAATGTCTTTTAATGCACTATCCATGTAGGCCGGAATATGAGGCTTGGGTGCTTTGTAGGATTCAAGATACTGGTCCACTCGCTCCAGCCACTCAGGATCATAGCTACTTTCATTGACCGCGCGCTCAATACTCTCAACGAAATGTTCCGGATGATCCGCAATATAAATTAATTTTGCATCTGCATAAGGATGAACCATTTCTGGCACCGAAGTAGATACCACGGGTTTACCCGCTGCCAGGTATTCCGGAATATTCGTCGGGTTAGGAACCTGATCATATTCATGAAAAGAAAATGGAAGGAAGGCACAGTCCCATCCCGAAACATATTGAGGAAGTTTGTAATAATTTTTCTTTCCCAGATAATGAATATTCTCTCTCACCGGAAGAAGCGAAGGATCAATTCGAACCACGGGCCCAATCAAGATGAATTGAAACTCTGGGCGCAGCTCGGCCATCTTATCTAAGAGATGAAGATTGAGTCTCTCATCAATTATTCCACTAAAACCAATTCGCGGATGACTAATGGAATGCTGATCCTCAGGTTCCGGCAACTGAGTTCTCGCTTGATAAAAATGCGTCAGATTAGTGGAGAGAAAATCATCAAGCTCTCCGTCAAAAGCAATCAGATCCAAATGTTTATTGGGCGAGTTCATGGGGGTTCTCCTGAGATGATTTAAGA
>CANFNN010000003.1 GCA_947448095.1 Bacteriovoracaceae bacterium
AACGTAAATGAATCCTAGACCTAGAAGCCCAATAACGAAAGCCCCTTCTGAAATAAGGTGCGAAACAATAAAACCTAAGAAAGCTTCAAAAATAAAAATATGAAAGTGATGGCCAAGAATCATTTCGCGGTGCTGAGTCGTTGAGGCCTTAATTAATGAATCAAGAAAAACAGTTCTCTCTTTAGAGAACTTTTTAACGTTGTAGAGGACCGCAATAACGAGGAAAAGCGCATAGAGCATGAAACTTAATCTCCTTTGAATTTATCGGTATTTAGGGTATGAAATATTAGTAAAACTTGATGGGAGAGCAATAATGTCAAATACGCACCTAACACTTGAAGATTTCTATCACCTGCACCATAAAATGGGTCCTAATGAGCTGATTTTAGATGTCAGACGTCCCGATGAATTCTCGGAAGGTCACATCCCGAAGGCCTTAAATATTCCGCTGGATCAGCTGGTTTTACGGGTCGAAGAACTCAAAAAATTCAGCCAAATCTATATTCACTGCAAAAGAGGCGGAAGGGCCAAAACAGCGTTTGAAACCTTGGGCCAGTTAGGGCTTAAAAATATCGTTTGTATACACGATGCGGGAATGGATAAGTGGATGGAAAGTGGCTATCCGACTGAGAAATAATTAAAAACAAACTTCTTCATGGCCGACGACTTCAACGATGTCGGCCACATTGCCTAAACCATTTTGCGCCAATTTTGCCTTCACTCTCACCGGATATTTCAAAGTCGTGAGCCCCGTACAATTAAAGCCCAAAACTTTCTGCTCAATTAACTGCAGGGAATAAGTAATCAGCAAGGCATTCAATCTCGACGTGGGCATATCTTTTTGAAACTCTGCCAGGCAAGATTCTCGGCACTGATTGATGTTTTTAGGAGCGTAAGAGCTAAACTCTTCCAATTCATAAGTCTTGATAACCATGGGAGGAATTTTATAAGAGCCAGTTAATGGAGAATGAACTCGGACTTCACAGTCACAAGGAATGGCAAACACAGCGAAAGACCAAAAACCAATCAGACTAAGGATAAGTTTCATCATGCGAACTTATCGCCATAAGCAAAATAGATTTAAAGCTTATTTTAAGTCATACCAATTATTACCCACACCCATGTGAACTCTTAGCGGAACACTCAGGTTTACCGCTCCTTCCATTTGCTCAGTCACGAGAACTTTCATGACTTCCAGCTCTTCCGGAACCACATCAAAAATTAGTTCATCGTGAACCTGAAGAATCATGCGGGATGAGAGATTGCGTTGGTAGAGCAGATCTTGGATGTTAATCATGGCCAGTTTGATAATATCAGCAGCCGTGCCTTGAATGGGACTATTAATCGCCACTCTTTCGGCCATGGCCTTGACTTGTCGATTGGTAGATTTAATATCGGGCAGAACTCGCTTTCTGCCAAAGAGCGTTTCAGCATAACCTTTTTCTTCGGCCAGCTCTTTTAAACTATCTAGGTAGCCTTTAACTGAATGAAACTTTTTAAAATAGCTCGTGATGTAGTGTTTCGCCTCACCTTGAGAAATGCGCAGGGCCTGAGAAAGTCCAAAACTTGTCTGGCCATACATAAGTCCAAAATTGATCGCCTTAGCACTATTTCTTTGATCCTTGGTGACTTGATCAAGAGGGATTTCAAAAACTTCAGAAGCAGTCTGACGGTGAATATCCAAATCATTATGAAAAGCTTCGAGCATCGATTTATCTTGAGAAAAATGCGCCAAAAGTCTTAGTTCCACTTGAGAATAATCTGCGGATAAAAGTGTTCTGCCCTTTGAAGGAATGAAGCCTTTACGTAATTTTCGGCCATTTTCAGTTCGTACAGGAATGTTTTGCAGGTTGGGATTATCAGAAGATAAGCGTCCAGTTGCTGCATTACTGGGCTGAAAATGGGTGTGAATTTTTCCTGTCTGAGGATTTATAATGAGTGGCAGTGTTTTCACGTAAGTGCTTAAAAGTTTTTCCACTTCGCGGTAACGTAAAAGTAATTCGGGGATAGGACTTAGGTTCAAAGATACTAGTTCAGTGAGAACTTCTGCATCAGTTGAGTAACCAGTCTTAGTTTTTCGTATGACCGGTAGCTGGAGTTTATCAAAAAGCAGCTCCCCGACTTGTTTAGGAGACCTTAAATTTACCTTATCTCCTGAGACCTTTATGACTTCCGCTTCTATTTCCTCAATCTGTTTAGAAAATTCGGTCTCTAATTCTTTATAGAAAGGAACATTCAGGGAAACTCCCTCAAGCTCCATCGTGGCCAGGACTTTCAGAAGTGGAATATCTAATTCGTCGTAAGGACGCTCAACATCCATCTCTTTCATTTTACTTCGAAGGATTGGATAGAGCTGAAAAATCGCTTGGGCTTTTTCACCCAGAGTTGAAATATCTTCTTCGTTGATGGATCCAAATAAATCAGCTTGACCTTTTTTTTCTTCAATCTTGTGACCTAAAAATTCTTCACTAATGGTTGAGAGGTCATGGCGATATTCTGGATTAATCACAAAATGCGCTTGGGCCAGATCAAAATATTTAAATGAGGGATTTATTCCTGCAAGAAAAGCTTGCTGAAGGAGAGGCTTAGACTGAAAACAAATAATGAGTGCATGTGACTCTTGCAGGATTTCGATAAAATTAAAAGCTTCCTCGTGACTCAAGGCCAAGTAGCCAGACTTTGACTCAGTAACAACGGCTACACCTGTCCAGCACTGCAATTGGTTGAGTTCATCATCACAGACGTGAGCAATCGCGACACTTCTTTGACCAGTAATATTTTGTTTTAATTCAGAGAGAGTCCAAATGTTGGTCTGATGATTAGTCTTCTCAGTTTTTTTGGGCACCACTGCAGCGGGCGTGACTTTAAAATTAGAAAGCTTAGCGAGCCATGTTCGAAAGCCGACTTTTTCAAAGAAGGCTTCCAACTCTGGACCCACGCGCAGTTGGTAATTAGACTGATGAAAATCTAAAGCCAGCTTTAAATCAACAACGATTTTGACCAATTCTTTTGAAAGAATTGCCTTATCTTGATGCTCCATCAAGGCCGTCTGGCATCTTTTATTTTTTATGTCGGATACGTGCTCTAAAATCTTTTCTAAATTTCCAAACTCTTCCAAAAGATTCTGGGCCCCTTTGGGACCGATTCCTGGAACTCCCGGAATATTGTCCGAGGTGTCCCCGATTAAAGACAGGTAATCCACAATTTGCTCAGGGTAAACACCCATCTTGTCTTTAACATCTTCTCTTTCGTAGGTTTTATCTTTCATGGTATCGAGCATTTTAATTGGCCCATCCACGAACTGCATAAGATCTTTATCCCCAGAGGCAATCAGGATTTCATCGAATTCATTTTTCCACTGAATGGCAACTGAGCCAATCACGTCATCGGCTTCATAGTTGGCCATTTTGATTTCTGGAATCCCCAAGCACTGAATTAATTCATCAACTAAAGCAAATTGGGGAATCAGCTCATCTGGTGGGGCAGATCGATGAGCTTTATATTCAGGATATATTTCCTTTCGAAAAGATCCCTCTTTAGTATCTTTGGCGATCAAAATATGAGTTGGTTTGTGTTTCAAAATCATATTATGAATCATGCTTAAGACACCATAGACTGCATTCACTGGTGTTCCGTCAGGAGCGTGCAAAGGCCGAATGGCAAAGTACGCACGAAAGATATAATTCGAGATATCAATGATAATTAATTTTTTCATATTCACCTATTACATGGGAACGGGAGGGGTATCAAACCATGGACTCTTGGTCTTTCGCAAATCCAATCTCGTGCCATCGTTAGCAATCACTGTTGTATCGGCCATTATGTCACCCAGACGGTGAACAGAATTTTGTTTAAACAAAAAGTAAACTTCCATCAAAGATAAGGGCACAGCGAAAATAGCTGAAAAGATCCAGCCCCAGAACGGAAAAATCAGAAAGAAAAGGGGAACGGTAAAAGGCAAGTTGCGGATAAAAGATTGCCAGGTGGAACAGGGTGAGCCATCTTCCAGAGAGATCACTCCAAAGCCCATCAAGCGTTTACCAATAGACTGACCATCATACAAAGAATCAGAGATGCAGAGGTAAATCACCCCTAAAATAAGTCCCATCGGATAGTAAAAGACTGCCCCTAAGGTCACCAGACCTATATCAATGAGTTTAGCTATTAGTCGACTCAAGCGGGCCCTGGCCAGCGGTCCGTCGATAAGATCCTTCCGATTCATCTGTGGTATTGTAACTAAAAAATCACCACTTGAACGTAATTTCATTCATTTCGGATCATTTTGATCAGGTGCCAAATGGGTTTAATCTTGTCCTCAGGGTCTCGTTAAGCTAAAATTGGGGTCTGTTTTATAGAGGAGAATTTATGTCTAATTTAACTAGTGTAACGTCTGCAAACTTTGATCAAGAAGTGATGAATTCTGATAAACCTGTATTGGTTGATTTTTGGGCTGAGTGGTGTGGACCTTGTAAGGCCCTCTCTCCAGTTCTTGATGAAATTGCTGCAGAAATGAACGGTAAGGCCAACGTGGTAAAAATCAACGTGGATCAGGCTTCTGATCTGGCTCAAAAGTATGGTATCCGCGGGATTCCTACTTTGATTTTTTTCAAAAATGGTGAAGTGAAAAGTACTTTGGTAGGTAACCAGCCTAAAGCTGAAATTATCAAAAATATTACTTCGTTAATCTAAATTTTAGGTAAGGCCAGCTTCGGTTGGCCTTTTTTTTTATGAATTACATCCAATCCTCGCTTCTTGAAGCTCAAAAAACTCTGAACACTTTTATTGAAGATCCAAAAAACGTTGCCCTGATTGATCAGGCAGTAAACACTTTTGCGGGTTCATTTAAAAATAACGGAAGAGTTTTTAGCTGTGGAAATGGTGGATCAATGTGTGATTCGCTTCATTTTGCTGAAGAGTTAACTGGACGCTATCGTAAAAATAGAGCCCCGCTTCCGGCGACAGGGATATCTGAAGCTGGCCACATTACCTGCATTGCTAACGACTTTGGCTTTGAATACATTTTTTCTCGTTTCGTTGAAGCTTGGGGTCAAAAAGGTGATGTGCTTTTAGCCATTTCTACTAGCGGCAATTCGGCCAACGTCATTAAGGCCGTTGAAGTTGCTAAGGCCAAAGGAATGAAGGTTGTGGGTCTATTAGGTAAAGATGGTGGAAAACTTAAAATGATGGTGGATGTGCCTCTCATTATTGACTCCCCTATCACTGACCGCATTCAGGAAGTACACATTAAGTGTATTCACATTTTCATTGAAGGCATTGAGCGCCAGCTGTTTCCTGAAAATTATTAATTTTCACCCCATCATGTAAAACTTGCACACTCAAAGCATCCCATTTTTTCAGGGTTACTCCATACCCGTATCCTCCCATGCCTATCTGATCTATAAAATGCTCACTTAAAACTGAGGAATATTTTATGGCCATGAAAAGATGGATCACGTTAATTGCATTCTTTCTCTTTACTCAAGGCATTGCCCAGGCCGGTGAATTAATCACGACCATTTTTAACGTTTTCGAGTCGGCTAAAACTGAGCGCCTACTAGTGCTTTCAGGCACTGATGGACGAATTTATAAAACTCATAAGTCAGAAGCCAACCTGAAATACTTTAAGTCCTATCTTGGCCAAGTGGTGAAAATCAATTTTAGTGAAAACAGCAAAGAGCTTTTCATTAATAAGATTGAACTGGCCACCACAGCCGAAGTTGATCCTGCCACTATGGACCTGAATCATTTTCAATACAATCAGTTAAGAGAATTTGCTCCGACTGATCTGCAGTCAATGGAAGTCGCCACTAGTATCTTTGATGACATGCTTAATGATGGAGATCGCAGACGCTCACAGTGTTTTAAACGTGCCCATATGTGGGCTTTTGATATGTGGTCTAAAGCTAATATCTCTTCTCAGAAAGTTTTTATTTTCTATACTCAACGGTATATTCAATTAGAAGAATTTGAGTGGTGGTTTCACGTGGCTCCGGTAGTTGTGGTTAAAGGTGAAGATTATGTTCTTGATGGAACATTTATGTCTAAACCGATCACGATCAGAGCTTGGCAGAATTATTTTATCAAGTCTGAGAATATCACCTGTCCAATTGTGTCGAACTACCAGGACTATTCAAAAAATCAATGGACTCGTCTTTGTTATTTAATGAAAGTTCCGATGTATTTTTTTAGCCCTCTCGATATCGAAAATAGAGACGTAAACAACATGCCTCGTAACCACTGGGTGCTTGAAGAGCTTCAGGATGCTCGCCGGGCCTATAAAGGTTATGAAGAGACTTATGAAGGTCTTGATACTGGTAAACCAACAATTACTCATTAAGGGTCATATATATGAAAAAGAAATTCATTCTCGCTTTATGTTTTTTCTCGGTGGCTGCCTTGGCAAGCGAAGTCAAAGGGACTCTGATGCTTAAGGGCTCTTTGAAATCCAAGGTCCTCGTCAATGGAGTCATGGCTACTTGTAAACTCAAAGTCGACAAGGTAAAAAACCTTTTGGAAGAAGATAGTCTGGGCTACCCAGGATATCTGGCAAGAATTCAAATTAATTTAGATGGCAGTGATTTTGAAAGAGGGATTAAGGTCAAACTTAATAAAGACCTTAACGTCATCAATATGCATGTTCAAAATGGTGTGAAACAGGTGAAAGATCTCGAATACTTTTCCGCCGCTGATAAAGTCACAGTCACTATTAGTTCTGAAGGTCGCTTAGTCAGTGCCTCGTTCCCCTTTGAGCAACAAACCATTAAATGTAACTTCTAGAGTGTTTCTGTCAGGTAGATTTATTTCTACCTGACTCTTCTTATCCAGCACAAAAATCCTTTATCCCTTTCAAATTACGTTTATACTTATCGAAAGATCTTATTTTTTCCATGGAAGGGGAAGTTATGGAATATATCCAATGGTTCATTAGATTCATCGTTGAGGGTGGATTTTTCATGTATGTGATTCTTGCAGTGTGGGCATTTGCCACTGCTGTAGCTTTTGAAAGATTCAAAAAACTTTCTTATACATATGACGTCGACGGTCCTTCGTTTATGAATGAGCTTCAGAGATACATTCTCTCCAATGACATTCAAGGTGCCATTCGTGTGTGTTCAGGCTCAAATGCCGCACTTCCGAAAGTGCTGAAAAGTGGTCTTAAAAGAGCGAACCAATCTCCTGAACAAGTTCAAAACGCAATCGATGCCACAGCATTAGAAGTCATTCCTAAAATTGAAATGAGACTGGGCTACCTGGCACTCGCTGCTAACCTTTCAACTCTTTTTGGTCTACTTGGAACGATTCAAGGTTTGATCATGTCGTTCTCAGCTGTATCAGCTGCGGATCCGACACAAAAAGGTGAAGTTCTTGCCAAAGGTATTGCAGTTGCGATGAATACCACGGCCCTTGGTTTAGGAGCTGCTATTACGATTATGATGATCCATGCCTTTCTTCAGGCTAAATCAGAGAAAATCATCAACGAGATTGATGAATTTTCTGTAAAACTACAGGATCTTCTCGGCACTAAAAAAGCTATCGACGACTAAGGACGACGACATGCTAAAAGTCCCTACATCTCGAAAAAGAAAGAAGCCGGAAGAAAAGCTAAATTTGATTCCTATTATGGATTCAATTTTTATCTTTATCTTCTTTCTTCTTATGTCTGCTACTTTCATGAAAATTAATGAAGTCGGAAGTGATGTGCCTATCATTTCTGACGTTCAACCTCCAAAAGATGAAAAAGATCCATTGGCATTAACTTTAGTAGTTGAGACCAATGAGATTATTCTTTCTAAGGGGCTGCCTTCTAGACCGGTTCAAAAGTTTTCAAGACAAGCAGATGGTTTATTCAACTATGAAGAACTTCATTCTGTTCTCGTAGGTATTAAAAAAGAACACGTTCAAGAAAATTCCATTATCTTTGAACCAGTTGGGGATCTTACTTACGAAGAAATTGTCAGAATCATGGATGCAGTCAGAAAGCTTAACAAAACAGACGATGCCATCTACAGACCTAATAAAGAAGGCGTGGATGAAAAAATCAAAGAGCTTTTCAGTAAAATTATCTTCAGTAATCTGATGAGTTAGAGGGATTTATGGCCAGAAGCAAATCGATGAAAAATAGAAGAAGAAGAAAAAGCGGCGGAGCTTTTGAAATTGATATTACGTCTCTGCTAGATATTCTTACCATCATGATGGTTTTTTTGCTTCAAAGTTACAACTCTTCGGGAGTTGTCATCAATGTTCCTAAAGAAATTGACCTTCCAAGGTCTAACTCTGAAACACTTAGTACTTTCGGTGTGAATATCCAGGTATCTAAAAGCCAAATTTGGGTTGATGACAAAGAAGTGGTTAATACGGACACAACTGAAGCGGCTCAACTTTTTGATGAAGGCGGACGAAGAATCATCCCTCTTTATAATCAACTGGTAAAAATCAAAGAAACAATCAAACAGTCAGAAAAATTATCACCAGATGCCAATAAGTTCTCCGGTGTCGCGAATCTCGTGGTGGATAAGACGCTCAAATACAACTATCTCAAGCGGGTTATGTACACTTGTGCAGCTGCAGGTTTTAAAGAATTTAAATTTGTAGTGTTAGCCGAAGGAAATTAGGTCAGAGCTTTCTTTTCTTAGTCCGTCTGTCGATTCAACTTCAATTACAATCATCTGAAAATCACATCCGGTTCAGAATAATAGCTCTGAACCGGATGATTTATTTATTCTCTCTAGAGCTTCTTAGGATAAAAATTCATAGGTTGTTTCACTTCAACTGTTCCGCCGCCCATAGGCTCTGGAAACGAAATCCCTTTTAAGACACTCACTACGCATTGTTTAACATTCGCTGGAAGTCGAGATCCACTATCAACCCCTGCTCCGGAGACGTGCCCTGAAGCACCAATCGTAAAATCAAGTTTGATCATTCCCGAAAGTTCAGCTCCTGAACTCTCTAATTCTTTTTGGTAGCAGTATCTAAATTGCGGCAAATGATCCAACAGGATTCTACGAATGACGTCTGGATCCATGGAACCAAGAACGACTGTTTCAGAAGGAATTCCTGCGGTGTAGATCATTTTTTTGGCCGAAAGACCTTCAGCCCCTTTGGAATCTCCCAGAACTCCTGTAGTCGCTCCGACTAAGCTTCCTTGGTTGGTCTGAATCCCTGCTGTCTTCACTGAGCCAGTTCCGGTGCTGACACCGGAAACGCTACCGGTGAATTCCCCACCAGCACCTGAGGCAGATTTAGTCTGAACACCAGTAAGTGATCCGCCCTTGGCCACTAGCGAGCTTACAGTAGATGAGAAGTCGGCCGATTTATAAACTTCGACATGACCCACAGATTTGATATTTGTAGGGGAAAAAGCCGATGGCCCCATGGAAGTTGATGCCTTATTAGCACTAATCTTAGCTGGAACAGGTGAAGCCATTTGATTCGTAGGTTTTGTCACAGGCTCCGTTCCCTGTTTCACCACTTTCTTTTCAGTGGCGGTCTTTTTACCTGGATCAGGCTTTTTTGATTGATCCTTGGTTGTTATGACGTCAGGCTTTTGAATCACTGGCTGAGTTTCCTTAGGAGCATCTTTAGCGACTGCCACTTTAGGCGGAGCTTTCTGAGCAACTGGTGGAGCTTTTTCAGTTTTTGCCACAGAATCATTTTTATTCACAAAAAGGGGCTGTTTATAAAGAATAGTCGCCAGCCGTTCTGGAGCGAGTTCTTCTTCTTTAGTGTCCTCAGGTAATTCTACCGTATTCATACCGATTGAAATCACCACGACAAATGAAAGAAAGAAGAGAAGATATTTTCTAAAATCAGGGTCACGCTTAAGAATAGGTGCCGACAGAACCTGGGGAGGAGCCTGAACATTTCGGACAAAGATTTGTAAATCATCTTTTTGAAGTCTAAGAAGATCCTGTCCTTGTAGATCAATGGAAGCACCCTGATGACCGGTATCTTTTTTCTTGTCACTAAGATAGAAAACGCCAAAGCCTGGCAGTGTATGAACTGTTGTATGTCCATGCTGAACCTGCACAAAAGGGAATTTTTCTGTTTTACCTAGATAAGGAAATTCAAGTTCATCCTTTGAGGTCATGATGCCTGAGATAAAATAAGTCGATTTGCCTTCTGGTAGATAATCAACGCTGAAAATTTGATCCTTAAATAGAACAATCACTTCAACGGCTTGCTTATTGGATTCATATTTGAAGATAGGATACAACTCCTGCTTGTCTTCAAAAATATATTCACTGAATTCGGCTTTGGGATCAGATGCTAATGGGTAAACAATTGAGGGCATGACGTCTGAAACCGCAGGCGCACCAACAGGAAGTTGTTTCGCAGAGGGTGCTTCAGGTAGAGGTGGTAAGATTTTTACAGAGGCATTTCCATGCTCAGGCTCAAGTGTATCAAGCACAGGCGGCAGGCTTGCCATGACGTCATATTTCAAGAAAGTGAATTCGACATCTGCCAGACGAAATGACTCCCCTAGCTTAATTTCACCACGAACAACCTTTTCATTTTTTACATAAGATCCATTGGTGGAATTCATGTCATAAATAAGTGCTCGGCCATCAAAAATTTCAATAACTGCGTGAATCGCAGAGATAGCATCATGGTTAATGACGAGGTCACAACTCTCAGAGCGCCCAATCAAAATGCGTCCTTTAGGAAAAACGCCACCCTGAACTTTGGAACCACCGGACGTGGGTTTTAATTCATACATTTGATTTTGGATATCTTTTTGGATTTCCATAACTAACTCCTATCGAATACCATCGATTGCTTTTTTCATTTCTTTTTGAAAATTGTTTCTTTCAGGAAGTTTGTTCTTAAATTCATTTCTTAAACGAGGAGAAATAGAAATATCACCGGGAGCACCAGCTTCTCCTTCAACTCCAATCTCGTTAAAATCAAATTTTTCAAACTTTTTATACTCATAGCGGACGTTTTTATTGTCTTGCGCATGAGAACTTACATTCAATAGAATCACCATTAAAATTAAGATCTTCATTCTTGGACTCCCAGTTGGTTTCCAATTGTTGTGTAATATTCAAGCAACATCTTCGACTTTGGCTTCGAAATATCTGAAAAAATATTTTGTGCCTCTTTCTTTTTACCTAACTTTGAAAGGGTTACTGCATAGTTAAGGCCTATTTCAGGGCGGCTTAATAATGCTGGGGTTATACGAGTATAATAAGATAGAGACTGCTGATAATCAGACTTCAAATAATAACAACTTGCAACTGCATTGATAAGATCAACATCATCGGAAGATTCATTCAGAAGGCCTTGAAAAAGTGGTAACGCTGCCTCAACGACTCCATAACTAAGATAAAGCCTGGCAAGATTATAGCGAGGAGTTTTTGCAAAACGAGACTGTTTATTGGCCTTTTCAAACGCCACCAAAGCTTTTTGATCTTCGCCCTGACGCGTATAAAGCACACCTATATTATTTAAAACAGGAACATAGCCTGGAGTGATTTCGAGAGCTTTGTTGTAAAAAAGCAGAGCCTTACGTTTAGACCCTTTGTTTAAATGGCAATTAGCAATTAAGTTCCAGTATGCGGGAATCTTCTGGTAACGGTTAAAAGATTTATCCGCTACAGCAAAAGCTTTCTCATAGTCTTTTTTAGAACATCTGATAGCAATTTCAATTAATGGGTCTTTTGAATCAGCGAGAACTTCAAGCTCTTCAATTGTATATCGATCGAGAGTCTCGTCCTGGAGAGCTGGATTTAGAGATTTAGGCTGCTCAACATAAAAGTCTTTGACTTCGCTTACGGCCAAAACTTTTTCTTTTTTAAACGAGCTAGAAATAGAGTCAGATGTCGATTTTTTTGTCTCTGGTTCTTTTGAACCTTTACCTGTCGAACATGCTGCGAGAGTCATTAAAATTAAAAGATTAGCGAGTTTCATCTTTTACCCCCACGATCCATCAACACCGATTGCTTCGAGGTAAGATAGCGTTTGAAACTGTCTTTCGAATCAAAAAGCACTGTAAAATTGGAAAGACTCAAGATTTTATTTTCCATAATTAATTTTGTAATTTCTGCTCTCTGCTTTTTAGCATTTAATAGGATGGGGTTATAAACGTCAGACATAGCTTTCTGAAAACTTGTTACGTATTCAGGAGACTTTCCTTCAGGTGAAAAACTCTTTAGAGATTCACCGAAAGATTCATAGGCGTTGATGACATATTTGTAGGCATCTACAATACCTTTGCCTGAACCGGTTTTTTGAATAATATTTACCTGGCCTGCCATTTGATCCAGGATTTGTAGCTTGGCCTTAACAGCACTGTTGAATTCGTTCTCTGGAAATTTTAAAACTATTTGATCCAACTTCATTTTTCGTTCTGCCAAGGCTCCCAGTAATTTAAAGGCCACAAGATCCAGAGCTTCTACCGGAATATCAAGTTTTTGTGCCTTAGACTGGGCATAGAATGTGTTTTGTTTTTCTTCGATCTCTCGCGCCTTAGTCACGTCACCAAGGTTGATGAACACTTTACGCAGTTCTTCGTAGGGCTTAATGAGATGAGGAAAGTTCTTAGAGTTTTTTTCAAGTTCAACTAACTGAACTTCTAGTTGTTCCCATTTTTTTGCCAAGGCCAGATCCTTAATGAGTTCTACAGTCACTTCGGTAATGACCGCTTCAGGAATAAGGCAGGTTTTTCCAAACTCTTTAATCTCCAAGGCTTTCTCTAAATCATCATTCGCAAGCGCAATGAACACGGAATTTTTAAAAGCGACTGTTTTATTGGAAGAGTTTTCTTTACATAATTTAACCAGAACTCGGTATGACAAGTCGGCTGATTGCTCAAAGCGCTGTTTCAGGAAAAGTCCCGCTGATATGGACAAATAAGAATCAGAAAACTTGACTACATCCGCGGCATCCATTTCCTTAACGGCAGTAACACCCCAGAGGTAACTTTGATTAGAATTCCCTATTTCATAATACAGAGCAGATAAGTTATAGGCGGCATTCACCTTCGCTTTAGGAGTACTATCTTCACTTTCATAGATTTTATGATAACCCTTAAGCGCCACATCCTTATGACCTTTCTCAAGCGATTGCTGCACACCTTCGATTTGAATTTTGGTCATTAATGCTCTTAAGGCATCTGCATACTTCTTAGAAACCTTAAAGGTTCCACTATTAATATCTGAAACGTAAGTTTTGACTTTAGAATAGTCTTTTTTGGACCGGTAATGCTCCATGATCTTGGCCAACATACCTTCTTGAGTCTTGTAGTCACCAGGAAAGCTCAGGGCAAATGAATTTAGCGTATTTTCGGCCGCAGGCACGTCACCTGAATCAAATTGTGAATTGAATAACTTCACAAAAATAGAATTTGCTCTCTCTGATTTTTTATCAACTGACAAATACCGAGAGTAAACAGGAACGTAATATTTCTCAGCAATCTTTTTGTCTAAGTTTGTCTGTCCAAGAGAGGAAAGCATCCCCTCTAAGCTTTGCGACATAATCTTATTTTCACCTGAGAGCTTGGCACTATCAAAAGACTTAATATAGAGATCCATCGCCTGGTTAAACTCACCCGATGCATAAGCCGTTTCCCCTTGAAAAAAGATTTTTTCACTCTTTTGCTTAGGATCTAGCAGCGCCGCAAATTCAAAGTAAGCAATCGCTTGCGAAGACTTTAATTTTTGAACTTTTGGAACTTGCTGATAAACATTGGAAGTCGTAACTTTTTGTAGTTCTGCTGCTTTTTTGTTTACGTGATAGCTCAGACGCTTGAGCTGCGTATCCTCAAGGGGTTTGGCGGCTTGCAGTTTCATTAACTTTTCAGTCACTGCTAAATGCTCACTCACCTTGTTGTATTTATCAAATAGATCTAGCTGAGCTATGAATATTTCAATTTGACGGTCACGATTCTTCTCAAATTTTGCTGCCTGCTCAAGAAGGCCTTCAGCTTGAGAAAACCGACCTTGAGTGGTTATCGAATTGGCTATTTTTACAAATTGCTCAGTATAATTCATCCCTAAAGATTCATAAAACTTAACTGCATCATTCATCCGGCCCGAATCTACATAAAAGATTCCAATATCGCGTTCGACCTGACCTTTCATATCGATATACTTATCGCTCGAGCTTTTTTTATGAATTTCTCGCATAAGACTAATCGCCTGATCATATTTATTCACGCGGTAGTAACACCAGGCCAGGTTGAAAGAATCTTTAGTCCACCAACGCTCATTGGTTTTATTTAAAGAGGCTTCATAAAGTGGAATGGCTTCCTTGAATTTATGAGAGTTAAAATAAAAATCTGCGAGAGCTGTTTTTGATTTAAGTGCGATATTCGAAGTAGGAGAAGATTTCTTATTACAAAGATCAAAGTATTTTTTGGCTAGCTCATTTCTTCCAAGCTCTTTATTATTATAAGCAAGGATGTAATAAACTTCGCCAATTCCCTTATAGTTGGGAAAGCGCTTCACGACTATTTCAGCCGTTTCATTCGCAGCATCAAAATACTGGGCAGATTTTTTAAAATAATCATTTTTACTGACTGTGCGCCTCTCCTCTGAGGGAATAGAAAGATATTGCTCATTTTCTGTTTCACGCCAAAGTCTGGCTTTTTCAAGATTCAATTCTGAAATTCTTAAAAGATGATCAGGAGACCTAAAGTCTTCCTGCTTAGCCAAACGTGAAACTTCCTGAAGCTCATCCTCAACAATGGCAATAATCTGTTTCCTACGATTATCCATAGTTAATTTCTGAGCAAAAGCAGACTGAGCTAAAATGAGGAGGAGAAAAGAAATTTTTAACATTCAGACCTCAACGCAAAGACGTAATCACCAAGTTCATCGGCCCAAAACTCACCATTAAATGTCCAAAAGTATTGCTTATCATTTCTTTCGATATACTGAACATCACCACGTTTACCACTTTTTTGTGGGGCATCACTTTGGTAGAGTTTTTCTTTTCTCAGAGCAAGTATCTCGAGTTTGATATAACTCATCCCTTCAAAGGCCGAATACAGTTCCGAATACTTCGCAACCATTCCAGATCTGACGTAAGCTCCCAGCACTGTTCTGTATTCATCCAATACCACTTTTAAATTTTTAATCAGATTGGAACGAAAGCCCGAGGCGCGTTTTTTATTCAAATTATTGTATTCAACAATAGCCATGGTAAAAGCCCCTTTCATTTCAAGGTAGGCTCCCTCTTTTCTTATCGACTTCAAAATGGATTCGAGAATCGGCAGAGGCATAGGCTTATTGTCCTCATGGTCGGCCATAAGATTGTAATAATACCGATAATCTTTTCCTCGAGAATTGATAAAATTTCTGAGGTCTTTTGAAGGCTGAAACAAATTACTATAAAAATCGTCAGCCGTTTTTTTAGCATCTTCATAAAGACACATTTTCATATATGTCAGAGATTTAAGGACCTCTACTTCAGGTTTGAAAACAAAATCAAAAACAGGAGCTTTGTAGGAAACTAATTTCCCAAGAGTCCGGTTGTAGTTTTTCACATAGTAGCTAGTCCAGGCTTCTTCAAACAGAATTTCTGGCCATACCAAGGATGATTTTTGAATATCCAGATAATTAAGTTCAGCTTTTTGAAAATGCTTTTCACCGAACTGAACTCGCGCAACACCCGCAAGACAATAATCACGATTTAAAAGCAGCTGATTTTTTTGTAAATTTGAATCAGTACTGCGACTTTCACTTTCCGAAGACCTAATACAGTCTTTAAATTGCGTCTCGGCTTGATCCGCATTTCCAAGCAAGGAATACGCCGTGCCTTTCATGTGGGCAACGAATGGATAGGCCGGATGATCAGAATTCACTTTATTGAGTTGATTCAGAGCTTCTTGTGGTTGATTCTTCTTTATTAATCGTTTTGCCAAAATGTAGCGAATGTTTCCTGAGCGCGAACGAGAGAGAATCTCTTCGGGCAAAGTTTCAAAGGGTTTCACCCCTGTCACATAGATCATTTTATCAAAAGCGTTCTCTAAGTCTTCATCTAAAGGCTTGTTGTTTTTCACTAAAAAATCTTTCATCCAAGGAACAGCGGAAAAGTAAAAACCACTTTGAACCAATTCGATAATGGTTCTTCGCTCGCCGCTATAAGAGATTGTGCCTTTGCCATATAGAGCTTCAACTGACTCATAAGAGGCAAATGCAGAGGATGAAATGACTAGACCAAAAAGAATTTTTGAGAACATCCGTGTTCTCCTTTTGTTCAAAAACTTAGAAGGCGTAATTTAGGCCAATTCCAAGATCATAATTGCTAAAAAGACTACTGGTCGTGACACTATTGGTTCCCGACTTAAGGTTTCCTTCTTTTGGCTTTGCGTGGACCCCAGTAACGTCAATTCGTAGCGACCAACTATCACTGATATAGACTCTGAGTCCCGTATTCCACATGGCACCAATAGTATTAGAACTAGTCAGACTTGAGCTCGAAGGAACTGAAAGTTCATTACGGTTATCGAGAATTTTTACACTCGCTATCCCCAAACCAAACATCCAGTCGTAGTAGAAAACTTTATTGAAGGTATTAATTTTTGAATAAAAAGGAGACCACATGGCCATCGCACCAACGTAGGAATCCACTTTTCTATAAAATGCTTTTGACTGCTGATCCTCAACACCTTTGGCAGTATCGTTTTTACTTCCAGAGTTTTTGCCAAACACGCCTTCAATTCCCCAGTCTTCACTGAAAAAATAGCCGCCTCTGACTGTGCCACCATAGGAATCTACAAAAGCACCACTGATGGTTTTTACACCTGAAGCACCAACATAGACTGTACCAACTTTTCTAAAGCGTCGATTTTGTAAGACATAAATTTCTTTGTCTTTATCGAGCCATGAAAATTCATAAACAGATTTTTCACTAGCAACAACTATGCTGCTGGCAAAAAATGCACAAAGTAAAAGAAGAACTTTTTTAAACATATACACTTCGCTTGTTAGACTTGATTACTCATAAAAGTCTAACATGCTTCAAAACTGGCGCAAGTTCTCGTATTAACGAGGGCAAATATCACCATAAGCGCATTGAGCACAATGATCAGGATTAATCCGCCAAGGTTCATTTTGCGAGCGCCAAAGAGGAAACAGATCTTTCAGACATTGCTCGCGCGAGACCGTGAGATCCAAGGTTTGTTTTTGGTCCACAAAAACCAATTTTAGTATTATTTCTGAGCTGTGAGAAACTCGGCCCAGCTCATACAGGGCATAAGCATAGACTTTTAATTGCACCCAATAATGGCTGAGATTTTCCTGAGTGATTCGCCCTGTTTTGTAATCCCATATTTGAGCGATTTGCTCACCTCTAGGCATGAGTAGTAGATCGGGAATGCCGGAAATCATAAAATTGAAAAATTTGAATTTCAGGGATTTTTCCGCAATCATTTCAAAATCATCACGCAAAAGTCGCAGTTGCTCCAGCGCCCATTCAACCGGTGCGTGCTGCTCGGTTGAAAAAATGGCTCGTGGGACGACAAAGTTTTTTTCAATGCCTTCGGCAATCTGCGCATGAATAAACGTTCCCCTATCAGCGGAGGACTTCATCACCGCGCCCAACTCCTCAGGCTCATCAGTGGAAGCTTCATGATAGGTTGGATTCGACTCCTGAGCTTTAAGTTTTAAAATATTTTCAAAATAAAACTTCCGAGGGCAGTCCACTAAAGAATTGAGCCTTGTGACACTTAATTCAGCCGCTAATCCCAGCTCACTGGTACCAGAACCTTTGGAGAACATCCCCACTGGATCGTGGAAAAAAAGTGGAAGCTGTGGCCGAGAATCACTTAATAATAATTTTCTGGAATCAAAGTTCTCAACATTCGTAACTTTGACTGACTGAGAACAATTGGAATTCAAACCAAGACGAAACCAGTAGTTTAGTCCATCGATCCAGCTATTCTCTGGAATGCTGAAACTCTTCTCCGGCAGACCTAGACTCACCCAAACCAGTTTTTTCTTGGCGCGTGTACAAGCAACATAAAATAAACGTTTTGATTCCGAAAAACTTTTATATTTAGAAAGTTCATTTTCAAAGAGATAAAAAGGCGATGCTCTTTTATCTCTTTGAGACAGATCAAGATACCATTTAAAACTTCCAGGCATATCCCCAAAGAGTGCCCCGTCATTGGTCTCTTTACCGTTAGTATAAATTCCACCCAGGTATACGATATCAAACTCAAGACCTTTAGAGGCATGCGCGGTCATGATCTGAACCATATGTGAATTGTCACCAGAGCGAAGGTCTAAGCTAATCCTGTCATTATCGCCTTTAGCAATCTGAACCATAATGGCTTCTGGATCCTGATGATAAATATCAGTGATCGTCTGAATGACGTTGAGATTGATGTCGGAATTTTCATTGGTAATTCCAAGACCATGCAGAAACTTTTGAAATCCTTCAACCAGTCCCCAGTAACGCACATTTTGATCAAAGGCATCCAAATCTTTATTTGTTTGGTCAAACGGAAGGTTTAAGACACTCAAATAACTCTTGATAAGAAACAATGGATATCGATCTTTTGTTGTTGGGATGGAATCAAATTGTCTTCGCAAAAGACTGAGAAATATCCCCAGGATCGGATCATCTAAAAGATCAATTTTAAATTGAGCGGTGAAACCTATTTTCTTTTCCATTAAAAAACGAATCAAATCCATGCTCGGTTTTAATTTACTATAAAGAATCGTGCAGACATTTTTTGGATCCAGCGCCCTTTCTTTTAAAATCGAGTCTGACAATAGTGAAGCTTCAATACGGTTAATGTGTTCATTTTTAAACTTCTCTTCAACTTCTAGATCTCTCTCTAAAGCGACAGAGAGAATTTCAATCGATCCAGTAGAATCTGATTCGCCCGACTCTTCTGGGACATTTTGATCTTCAGCGTCTACTGAAAAAGCATCATTCCCTTCAAAACCCTGGCCAAGAGGGAGGACTGTACTAAAAAGGGAATTATTAAAATGGATAATTTCTGATTGAGAGCGGTAATTATTTGCCAAAGATCTTAATTGGGGGACCAGTAGAGCGCAGTCTTTAAAAACCGAAAGCTCTCCTCCTCTAAATCCATAAATCGCTTGTTTGGCATCCCCTACGCAGAAAAGTTTTTGATAATCATTTCCAATCAATGACTGAATAATTTTAAACTGCAAAGCAGAGGTATCCTGAAATTCATCCACGATAAAATAACTATAGGTTTTCTGAATCCGAGCAAGATCATCCGCATTCTCTAGACCCAGGGCCACAAGGTATTCAATATCCCCAAAGGTCAGGCCTTGATTAGGGTCTAGACCTTGATCAATCCAAATAAATAATTCCTCACAAAGAGTCATCCAGGGAAGAATTTTTGAGTCGTAGTTCTGAATATAAAGCTCAATCTCTGGCATCCAAGTCGTAACCCAATCTTTTAGCGCCTTTCGGGAGATATGGGCTTGTTCATAGGCTTCACATTTTTTTTTCGCCGTTCTTTCTGGTTGAAAAGTCTTAGAGCTTAAATATTTATAATACAGCTCAAGCTTTTCAATTGAATCCACTTCAGGCAGACCGGTCGCCTGCAATTCGGCCATACCCTTTTCAAAGGCGCTTCGCTCTGACTCTTCCGGTAAATCCAGCATATGAATTTTGCCTAAAAGAGTCGAAATATCATTCAGCTGATAGGAATCTCGTACCACTTTCCCTAGTTTCTCGGGCCTTGAATCAGCAATAGAAAACTTCTTCCAAGAAAGCCTGAGTCCAGGATCATTAAAGATATTACAAAAAGCACTAAGCAGAACTTCTTTTTCTCGAATAATAATTTCCAGAATATCCTGCGAAATATGTAGCGATCTTTTTTCAAACCAAGCATCAATTAATTCACTGATCTGGTCTTTTCTCTCAGGAGTAAATATGACTTTAGCCTCAGTCGAGAGATGAGGAAAATAGCCCGCCGTCATTAATTTGCGGCAAAAGCCATCAATAGTTGTGACCATCAAAACCGGCAAAGAATCATTCGCTATCTTCCAAAACTCTTGATTCTCTTGAGCCGCCTGAGTGATCTCCAGGAACTTCTCGGTCAGACGAATACTCATTTCACCAGCGGCTTTTTTGGTAAAAGTCATCATGACCACTTGAGAAAACTTCTGTCTTATAAACTCTTCAAAACTTTGTTGAGGCTGCTTCTGAAACGAAGTGATCCATGTTTTGGTCAAATAAACAATATGTTCAACTAGGACAAACGTTTTTCCCGAGCCCGCTCCTGCTCGAAGGAGAACTCCACCTTGGTGCTCAATCGCCAAAAGTTGTTCTGGATTAGGAGACCTACTCATGAGTCATCTCACTTTTAATACAGACTTTGGTCAGTTCGCAAAAATTGCACGAATCATTTTTTCTTGGACGGGCCGGATAGATCTTTTCATTTTGGATTTCGATTGAAACCGCTAGCATCTTTTCTTGGGCCGATTTAAAAAGTTCCGGAAAAGGAGTTTTAAAAACCTGCTGCTTACAGAACTTCTGCGCTTTGAATTTTTCAAAAACATCTATTTCAGTCATAAGCAAATTTGACTCTGAAGGATTATCTAGCGAAATAAAACCTAGGACGATAGATTGAAACTCGAAATTTTCAATGTTTTTAGCGGCAGCTTTAGCATACGCCCATAACTGCAGACTCTCGAGTTCTTCGACTTCTTTATTGGAAGAAGCTCCATATTTGGTGGATTTAAAATCCATTAAAAAAACCGTATTTTGATGTCTCCCAATACAGTCAATTTTCCCCGTTAGTTTATACTCATCAGTAAACGAGAAACTCTCTTCAATGGACCAGCTTACGGGTGAGCCCATTAATTCATCAATGCGTTTTAAAAAAAGAATCCCGTTGAGGGAGCGGTGGTTAAACACGAGTTCATGCTTAAGCAGCTTCTCTTGAGAAAGACTCAGATTCTTTTCCTGAATAAATTCCTGAACGATTTTTTGGGTTAACTCGGGAAGTGCCTCAAGACTTGATTGAGTTTTGTAAAAAACCTCAATAATCTTATGCGAGATGGTTCCCGAGGTTAAAGAATCAAAATCATTTGCCAGAGCGACGCTAGGAAAGATCTTATCCACATAATTGAAATAAAACTTTCGTGGGCAATCCATATAAGCTTGAAACTTGCTGGCCGAAAATGATCCAGAGTAAGTTGATTTCGTTATTTTATCCAAATGATCCACAATGATTCGACCATCGGGTCGGGCAATATTGTCGACTAAAACGAGATCCACCCCCGTAAAAAGGCGCTTCCAAATCAGGCTATGCTTCAGGGTCGATTCCGACATCAGGACCTGAATATTTCCCTGAGAGAATAAATCGTGAAACTCCCATTGCTTGAATAATAGTTCAAGCTCACTGCGCTTTAAGGGGCCCAAGGCCGAAAGAGATTTTTGGATTGTTTCAGTATAATTTTGTCCTAAACTTTGAATCTCATCAAAGCGCTCATCCACACAAAGGATCACTCGCCGGTCTCTTTTTACATCTTCAAGCGACGACATATCTTTTAGATCGATCGTTAATTCTTCGCTTGAAACAGGAACATAGGAGGTTCTGGGCTGATTGAGAGCTGCAACTTCATGTAAAAGCTTTAAGAAAAATCGGTCCACTGTGATTTCTTCATCCGTTAGTTCGCGAATGGTACTGATCGCTTCTCGGTAGAGTTCCAGTGCCTTGAGATGCTTAAAGGATATTTTTTTTGAAAATGATTTCACGAGTTCTGTCTGCTCAGAGCTTAAAAAACTCTCCAGCTCAGTAATCTTATCTTTGCCCTTCATAGCCGTTTTAACGTCATACCCAAGCTGTTCAAGTTCAGTTTGAATCAAATGATGAGGGATTTTGTAAAAGACTTCTCTAGATGGGACAAGATCCATGTGCTGTGAAGAAAGTTTAGAAACTCCTAGGACAATTTGATCCTTCGGCTGCAAGAGACTTTTCAGATTCATGGCGATTTCACGTGAATTGATTTTTATCCATGAAGCTTTTGGTGACTGCTCAATTAAAGGAAGATCTCTTTCTTTAACTTTTGACTCACGAAGCCAGCTAAGCCAATCTGATTTTTTGAGCTTTTCCTTGAGTGCCAAAGGAAAAGGAATTATCACTTCATAGCGAATACTCAGGGCCTTGAGAAGATCCACCTGCTGACCATTGAGGTGCTGAAATCCCCAAAAAATATAAGTTTTTTTTAATTCTTCTTTTTCATCAAATGATCTCAAAGCTTCAGAAATTTTCTGATACGCCCCGTGCTCATCTAAGTATCCCGTGGCGTCCAGCAAACGCCAAAAAAGCTCCACCGCTTTTCGAATTTCTGGCGACTGCTCTTCCATGACTGTACTCAGAGCATCTTCATTTAGGGTAAAACTTCTTAAGTCTGAAAATAAATTATAGGCCTGAGTGAATTGTTCATAGCCCAGTTCTGGCAGGTACTTATTCTTAAGAATGCCGAAAATAAGCAAGAGATCGGCTTTTCGTTTGACCTCTGGAGGCTCGGCATTTTGCCAAAGGTGCTTCACTAATTCGGAAGTAAACTTAGCAATTGTCACAACATCAGAGGAGGAATTCTCCACTAGTAGGGAACGCAGACCATCGGCCTTGGCCGGACTTGGGGTGACATAATTTTTTTCCCCAGCAAGGTTTTGCATTTCAGTCAAAAACTGACCTTTTCTGGAAAAATATACGATCTGCATCATGATGAGGAGATTCTACCCTTCCCCAAGAGAAAGATTAACAAAAAAGGATAGGTGTACTATAAATTATGAAATCACAGGAGTTCTCAATGCTGGCCGTAAGTCGTTTATATAGTTTTCTTGACCATAAAAATGGTGTGAATCTTCATTTTCTGGAAGGACAAAAACTGATCCATGATCTGGTTTTATTGCATCCGATGCAAGGCAACGGATTTGCTTATTTCAGGGATACTTTTCTGGGACTGATGCCCATCGTGTTTTTTTTAAAGCCCGGAGAAAGTCTAGGCATTTATATCGACTCTGAGGATCCTTATTTCCGGCTTAAAATTGAAACCAATAGTGCTGGCCACACTAGAACACTTTTGTTGCCTGAGAATTTTAATATCTTCCCTAACAAAATTACTGGAAAAGTCAGAATTTCTAAAATCGCGACTTCCAGTACCCCTTACACTTCCATGATAGAACTCAGGGACGTGCATTCAGAAGAAATTATGAATCAAATTCTGAATGAATCTTATCAAACAAATTCTGAAGTAATTATTGGTAAGCAAAGTGATCAATCAATTCTTGTGACCAAGCTTCCGCCACTAAACGGGAATATTCTGGTGGATGAAACGGTTTCTCGTAAGGATTATATTCAAAAAAATCAGCAATTTTTCCACGATGTGTTTGAAATGGCTTCAGATGATATTGAAAAGATTGTGGCCAAGTTTGAAGATCACGGTCTGGCCTATCTTGGTTCCCGCCAGCTGGATTTCTTCTGTCCTTGTTCACAGGAGAGAATGGTGCTTAATCTCAGAGGGCTTTACTCGCATGATATCAACGAGCTTTTTAATGAAAAAGACACTCTCGAAATCAAATGCGACTACTGCCGAAAGGAATATCACATTTCCAAAGCTGACGTTGTAGGAAGCTAGTTTTTATTTAAACGGATTAATAAATTTCAACTCAAGCCCCAACTGTTTGGGGCCACTGAGAATTCTTTCAAAAACCTGTGAGTCGTCATAAATACCGCAAAAATTCTCTGACCGAGCACCAGTTGCTAAAACGAGATTCGTTAATTTGGTTCTCTTGGCCACAACACCTTGACCATTTTTTTCAAAATCATACCACTGCTTGCCTTGGTCCGGCATATCCACAAAGCGTGAATCTCCCGAGGTCACGAGCACTAAATAATCATTCGAATTTCTCGTATTAAGTAAAGTCTCAGCTAGAGATCGCTCCAGATCGGCGAGAACTTGTCTGGCAGTTACAAAGTCTTTTTTCTCTAAAGCGGCGAGGTAACTAAAATCTCGAACCACCATTAAATGCTTATTTGAGACTTTCTTAAGCGACTGATAAAGGCTCTTCAAGTCTTCTGTTATGCTTGAAGTGCAGCCCTGTTTAGAGCAACTGCGATCGTAAATAATCTTATTTTGCACCATTGATACTGGCTCTCGGGAGTGAAAGGTTTCCGCTCCTAAAGGCGCTTCTTGTCTAGACCAGTAATAAAGCGAATTTAAAAAAGAGGCGCCACTTTCTCCGCACTCATTCATGGCCGCGAGAGCTTGTTTAGTTGAAGCTCCTATCTCTAAGATCCCAGTGTTATAGCCATTTCCATTGAGGTAGCTCCATATCGGGCGAAGGCTTGCGTCTTCACAGCTCATTTTGACATTCTTCTTGCCCGTTAACTGGGATAAAAAACTCGCTTCGGCTGGATTGCGTAGGTTATAAAGATTGTAATTCCAGCTTTTTCCGATGCAGGTACTTTCTTCAAAGGCGGTTTTTCTTTCTCCTGAAAATTGAAAGCGAAGCATCGCTAACTGCTCTTCTTCTAATCCCGCGATTTGAAACCATATAATTTTCGTAGGTAAAATACCAAACTCATGCTGCTGCATATTTAAACTGGAAACCTGAGCGCAACCAGACATAATCAAAAGAATGATTAACCACTTCATCGAACATCTCCTTCAAGAGATTCTTTAAATTCATCCATCATGGCAGCGATGCCAAAACTGTGTTCAAAAAGAAAAATATAGAAAATTATCGCAAATAATAAAATTTGTCCCACCACGTAAGCGGGATAGATATCGGTGTAATTGAAACCGAGGTGAAGGAAATAAAGCATCACCATTTTAAAATAAAGTCGCTTTTGATAGCGCGATTTTTTGACTGATAAAATCAAAAAGAAACTCCCCAGTCCCAAAAACCAGCTGACAAAGACATCTGCATAATCAGAAAAAAACGCAAAACACATTAGGGCCGCAATGAGTGGAAGCCGGGAGACAACTTTTTGTTGAATCAAACTAAAATTTCCCGCCAAAGTAATGGTCTGGAAAAGTAAGCACAGGCTTCCGGCAATAAGTGGAAGGGAGCGCCATTTCATCCATAGCCATGGGCTTAATAGATTAAGATCAGTGGCGACGAGCCCCAGAAAATAGGTGGTAGTACAAAGACCAACCATATAGGCAACAAATCGGGCCGGGTGGTTTGGCAGTCCAAACTGAACCATCATTTTAATTAAAAATATACAAGCCACGAGACCCAATCCGATATGGATCCCAGTGAGGAAAGAACTATCCATCGTGCCATCCGCCAGATAAAATATTAATCTGATTATAAACATTTTTAGATAAAAGTCTTAGGGTCATTTACTATAAAAATGATACGCAGCGTGATTGAGGGGGCCTATGGAAGTTACAGTGGAAGCAAGTCGGGAAATCATGTGGAATATCCCATTTTGGATGAAAGTGGCAATGTACTTGGCACTGGCCGTGGCATCAGCTTTTTTCGCCTTGGGTTTAGTTGAGAAATACAAATATGTGACTCAGGGAAAAGATCCCAAACAACTTCTTCCTAAGAAACTTAATTTTGAGAATTTTTTAAGAACGATTTTCTTTCAAGGTAAAGTCACTCGTGATCCTTACGTTGGAATATACCATTCCATGCTTTTTTATGGATTTATCACGCTTTTTATTGCTACCGAGTTTGTTGCAATACAATTTGATACCCCTTTTAAAATCTTTACAGGAACAACCTATAAAATTGTTTCTCTGATTGCAGACGTAGGTGGCTTTTTTGTCTTAGTAGGGATTGCTCTCGCTTATTACCGTCGCTACATCAAAAATCCCAAGTACCTCTCGGCTACGAAACCGAACCAAGAAAAATTCATGTACGCCATGCTGGCCACTCTTGTTGTAGTGGGCTTTTTTCTTGAAGGTATCAGAATCATGGCCAATGATTTTCCTGAAATTGAAAAAACCTGGTCACCAGTTGGTTACTCCCTGGCCAACCTCTTCGGTTCTTTTTCATTATCTGACAATACCTGGAGACTTAGCTATCAAGGCCTGTGGCTATTTCACATGCTTAACACCATGGCATTTGTCGCCAGTTTATCACGCACAAAGTTTTTTCATATCATCGCATTGCCACTCAATGCAATTTTGACTCCTGCGCGCCGAGGAGCAGTCCTCAATCCGATGGATTTTGCCAATGAAAATGCGGAAACATTTGGTTTAGGGAAAATTTCTGAACTCACAATGAAAGAGCGCCTAGACACTTTGGCCTGCGTAGAGTGCGGGCGTTGTACTCAAGTTTGCCCGGCCAATTTGGCAGGAAAACCGCTGGATCCCAAACTGATTATCACTAAAATGCGTGACACTATTTCCAATCAGCCATTGGAAGCGAAAGTTAAGGGAGAGGATATAAACCTTTGGGAAAATCCTCTGTATGCATCCAATGAACTCGATTCGTGTACAACTTGTGGTGCGTGCATGGAAGAGTGCCCGGCCAATATTGAACACGTTCAACTCATTATGGATCTTAAGCGCTACAAAGCTCTGACTCTTGGGGATCTTCCTCCAGCAGCGGCTGATGCCACGAATAAAATTAAAAAGAACGGAAATCCTTGGGGTATTTCACAAGACGACCGTTTCAAATGGGCCGAAGGCATGGATGTTCCAGTGATTGAAGCTGGAAAAAAAGTGGATTACCTTTATTACGTTGGTTGTGCCGGATCTTATGACGGCTCAAACCAAAAAGTTGTACGTGACACCATTTCTCTTCTGACCAAGGCCGGAGTTAGCTTTGCAGTGATGGGAAAAACTGAAAAATGTAACGGCGATCCAGTCCGTCGTTTTGGGGACGAGTATTCTTTCTACGAAATTGCCATTGAAAATATTGCGAACATGAGACAATACACTTTTGATAAAGTTGTGACTCATTGCCCTCACTGCTTACACACTATTGGGAAAGAGTACGCTAAATTTGATGATGGAGTTTTTGAGACTGTTCACCACACGGAACTTCTCTCCGATCTTCTTCGCTCAGGAAAACTCAAAGCACTTAAAGCCGTTGCTGGTGAGCTGACTTTTCACGATCCATGCTACCTTGGTCGCCACCACGGCGAGTACAATGCCCCAAGAGACATTCTCACGTCTATT
>CANFNN010000004.1 GCA_947448095.1 Bacteriovoracaceae bacterium
TACCGTCGTGCGAGACTTCGCCGCCCCGTTCATTAATGCGGTTAAGGCACTTAAGATAAGTACTTTTTCCACATCCGCTTGGACCAATAAGGGCCGTGATCTTATAAGCGGAGATATTGAATGTAAGACCTTTCAGAGCTTGAAAGTCCCCATACCAAAAACTAAATTCATTTGTATTAACAACGTCATTTCTCATAAATTACCCGAATACGCCTTCAATATAGTCTTTTGTGCGCTGATCTTTTATTTCACCCGCAAAGATTTTTTGATTTATGTCTAGGTCTAGTATCTGGCCATTGAGCATCATAGCCGTTCTATCTCCCAAGCGCTTCGCCTGGTTGATAACGTTGGTAACCATAATGATCGTTAAATCTTTTTTCAATTCATGCAGCACGGACTCAATTTTCATCGTAGTCACTGGATCAATCGCAATTGAGAATTCATCCAAGCATAAAACTTCTGGATGGTGCGAGAGGGCTCGCGCAATGGTGAGACGTTGCTGTTGCCCACCCGAGAGCTTGGTTGCTAAATGATCAAGGCGATCTTTTACTTCGTCCCAAAGAGCAGCTTTCTTAAGACAGTCTTCAAGAATAAAATCAAGCTCTGCTTTATCTTTACATCCCGCCATACGGGGAGCGTAAGTGACATTATCTTTAATCGACATTGGTAGTCCAACCGGGAGTGGGGAAACCATACCAACTCGACGTCTGAGAAAAGTTGAGTCTTCATCGTCAAAAATGTTTTGCCCATCAAGCAGAATTTGTCCCTGAACTTTGACTTCATTGTTGAAGTCAGTCATTCGGTTAATGCTTCTTAATAAAGAACTTTTCCCCGAATTGGCCGGACCAATAATTGCCAGAACTTCGTTTTGGTAAATATCTAAGTTTAACTTCTCAACGACAATCTTTGTGCCGTAGCTAATTGTTAAATCTTTAATTTCAATTTTCTTTTTCATCTTACCATTTCCTCTTCGTACGGAAGTATGTTCGAAGGACTACAGCAATAGAGTTCACTGAGAGAATAAGAACAATCAGCACTAAGGCCGTAGCATAGGGATAGGCCTCAGGCACACCCACGACTTGAGTAGAAATTGTAAATAGGTGCATGGAAAGCGTCATACATTGATCAAATACAGACTGAGGTAAAAAAGGCAGATAGAAGGCAACGCCCGTAAAGAGAATCGCAGCGGTTTCACCAGCAGATCTACCGACAGCAAAGACCACTCCCGTCAAAATGCCTGGAAGAGAGTTGGGGAGCACGATATGGCGAATAGTCTGGAGTTTACTTGCTCCAACGTTCCACGAAGCTTCACGAAATGAGTGGGGAACGGCCTTAAGAGATTCAAGAGTTGAAGTGATAATTACTGGGAGATTCATCACAGCGAGAGTGAAAGAAGCGGCGAGAATACTCGTCCCCATTTTCATAAAAAGAACGAATGCGCCCAATCCAAAGAGTGCATGAACAATACTTGGCACACCTGCAAGGTTAAGGATGGCGAGGCGAATAATTCGGGTTAGCTTTCCATCTTTTGCGTATTCAGAAAGATAAAGAGCAGCAAGAACTCCAAGGGGGCAAGAGACTAAAACGCTAATGATGACGAGCCAAAAGGTTCCAACGATGGTCGGGAAAATTCCTCCAGCCGTCATACCGTTAATAGGGTCTTGAGTGAGAAAGTCCCAAGAGAGTACCGGGTATCCTTTGATGAATAACCAAAAAATAATTCCAATAGCTGGTAAGAATAAAAAGAAAGTAATCATGCTCAAGGCATTTTTAAAATTCTTCTCACGGATCTCTTTATTTAAAAGATGAATGCTTGGATTAAACATAATTATTTCTTTCTTCCACGGATAAGGTAATCCGCTGTTATATTCACTACGAATGATAAAAGAAAAAGTACAAGTCCAATCGCAAACAGCGCTTGATAGTGTTCTCCACCCTTAGGGGATTCTCCCAACTCTGCTGCGATGGTTGCTGTCAGTGTTCTGGCCGGGTCAAAAAGACTATGAGGAATTTGAATCGAGTGGCCAGTTGCCATAAGGACTGCCATGGTTTCCCCAAGAGCTCGGCCTACACCCAAAAGGGCTGCCGCCATAAGACCATTTTTGGCTGCTGGAAGAAGTACGCGGGTCGCAACTTCCCATTTTGTTGCACCCATTGCTTCTGCTGCTTCTCTGTAGGTTTCAGGAACTGCTCTGAGAGCATCTTCACCAACTGAGACAATCAAGGGAAGAGACATAAGGGCCAGAATAATTGAGGCATTTAAAATATTCAAACCAATCGGCACATCAAAAGTATGAATAATTAAAGGGTTAATCATCATGATAGCAATGAAACCCCATACCACTGATGGGATCGCAGCCAAAAACTCGATCAACACTTTATAAATTTCACGAAATTGAGGCGAGCAGAATTCAGAGATATAAAAAGCGCAAGCTAGACCCAAGGGAACTGCGATCAGCATTGATATAATCGTGACACTCAGAGTTCCCACAAAGAGGGCCAATATTCCGTAAGTGACTTTTGAAACCGAAGCTGGGTTCCAAGCTGTCGAAAAGAAAAATTCTTTGAAGTCAAAACGCCCAACAAGAAAAGGAAATGACTCTTTTAAAATAAAAAACAAAATGGCCGCAATAAGTAGAATGGAACTAAATCCACCTGCCTTAATGAGGAATTCAATAAACCTTTCGGTTTTTGGTTTTTTACTTTTTTTCTTACGCCACTCCATCGCTAGAGCAGGGGCTTGTTCTAACTTCATTTCCATAATTACTTTTTAGGAACAGGTACGTAACCTGATTTGATGATAATTTCTTTTGCAGCATCCCCTTGAGTCCAGTCCATATAGGCCTTAACTTCCGCTGAAGGTGCACCAGAGGTGTACATGTAAAGCTCACGCGCAATCGGGTAGCTTTTGTCTGTTGCTGTTTCAAGCGAAGGAGAAATACATTTTCCGTCTTTGGTGTCGATACAAAGCGCTTTTACACCTTTTGTAACGTACCCCATTCCTGAATAACCAATTGCGCAGGGAGTTTTTTCTACAAGGTCAATTGATTCACGAGAACCATTCAGATCCATCGAACCAATTTTGAAATCTCTTTTCTCACCTAAAGTGGCTTCACGGAAATACTGATAAGTTCCAGAGTTTGACTGACGAGAAACGCGGATAATCTTGTTATCTTTACATCCTGGAACAACTGTTCCACGGACATCACTCCACAAGTCACATTTTCCACCGTCACCGTAGATACAAGCAATTTCTTCAAGGCTTAAACCACTAAGTGGGTTAGCAGGATGAACAAATACCGCCAAGGCATCTAATCCAACAATGAATTCATTTACTGCTTTACCGTTATTTTTTAGGGCTTCAGCTTGTTCTTCAGCTTTCATTTTTCTTGAAGAATTTGCAATATCAACAGTTCCATTAATAAGTGCGGCAAGGCCTGTTCCAGATCCACCACCAGAAACTGCAATAACCACTTTCGGGTTTACCTTGCGGTATTCTTCGGCCCAGGCCTGAGCTAAGTTAACGATCGTGTCTGAGCCCTTGTTTTGAATCACAACGTGATCACGTTTTGAGCAGCTCATAAGAATGAAAAGTAGTGCAATTGTAGTGCGCATGAATAGTCCTTTGTAAGTGACCGCATATTAGCTCTCTTGCTTAAGGATTTCGAGCAAGGTGAGAATTCTTAACCTAGTCTTAACGTAAGCGAAATCTTTACAATGCCGCATTACGGCGCTAGCCTTAATTCTCTTATGGTTAGCTACTCTGTAATTATTCTTTGTTTGGCCTCTTTTGGGGCAGGATTCGTCGATTCTATCGTTGGGGGAGGTGGTTTGATCCAACTTCCGGCCTTGATGATGGTTTTGCCACAATATTCCGTGGTGACACTCCTTGGCACGAACAAGCTGGTTTCGGTCACTGGAACGGCTTTTTCCGCTTATCGTTTTTCAATTCATGTACCCTTTATTCGCTCCATTATTATTCCTGCGATCTTGTCGGCGTTTCTTTTTTCTTTTTTGGGGGCCTATACCGTATCGATTGTAAGTAATGAATTTCTAAAACCGTTTTTTATGATCCTGCTCTTTTGTGTTTTTCTCCTCACGATTAGAAATAAAATGTTTGGGCTTGTGGATCACGATCCGAATGTCATTATTCCTTTGTGGAAGCCTATTGTGATAGGCTCTGTTCTTGGTTTTTATGATGGATTTTTTGGGCCCGGGACAGGAACTTTTTTAATCATCGCATTTGTTGGTTTGCTGGGAATGACTTTTGTCCAAGGTTCTGCTTATGCGAAAATTATCAATCTTACGACTAACCTTGCGGCAATTTTATTGTTTATGTTCAAGGGAACGTTTCTTTTTCAATACGCTCTTCCGATGATGGTGTTCAATGTTTTAGGTGCGGTGGTTGGAGTCAGACTTGCCCTCTTAAAAGGGAATACCTTTGTCAGAGGGCTTCTGCGAATTATCGTACTTTCTACAATTCTGAAACTTGGGTATCAGATCATTCGTGAGTATCTTATTTAAAGATACCCACGCTTCATTTGGTCTCTTTCAATTGCATCGAATAAGGCCTGGAAGTTTCCATTACCAAATCCCCAGTGATTTTTTCTTTGAATGTATTCAAAGAAAAGTGGGCCAACATAAGTATCTGAGAATATTTGCAGAAGGTAGCCATCCTTATCTCCATCAACCAGCAGATTGATTTTTTCAAGCACTGACAAATCTTCTGTGACTTTAAATGGACGACTTGGAATCGCTTCATAATAAGAAGAAGGAACATTTAAAAACTTGATATCCCTTTCTCTTAATTCACCCACCGTTGAGATAATATCCGGGGTCATAAGAGCAATATGCTGAACTCCAGGGCCTTTGTGAATGTCTAAAAACTCTTGGATTTGTGATTTTCCGCCCTCACGCTCAGGCTCATTGATAGGAATAATGATAGAGTTGTCTGCAAGTTGGACAACCTTAGAATTTAATCCCGTCTTAGAGCCTTTGATGTCAAAGTAGCGAGTCTCAACAAATCCATAGGTTCTTTTGTAGAACTCTACCCAATGATCCATCTGCCCTTTGGGAACATTATTAGTCAGATGATCGATGCGTGATACACGTGTTTTTAGTGGGAGTGCCGATGAGTCTGTATCAAGATTGATAAATCCAGGTCTAAATTCAGTCGTTGGGCGCTCAACAAATTCATTCACCACATCACCAAAGCCTTGAATGGAAGCAGTCTTAGTCACTCCACTCGCTGTTTCAATGATTTTTAAATCTTCGATCAGTTTGGCGCCATTTTTTAGAGTGACTTCAAGTGCCCTTTCAACATTTTCCACTTGAAAAGAAATTTTACTGACTCCTTCCCCGTGAGCTTTAAGGTACTTTCTTGAGAGACTATTTTCGTCTGTCGAACCTTTGACTAAGAAGCGAACCTGACCTTGAGTATAAAGTTTTGATTCAGCTGTTTTTGCCGTTTGAGAAAAACCCATCGTATGAAAAAGTTTGACCGTGGGGGACTGAAGATTCTCAACAGTGAATTCAAGGTGGTCAATACTTTTAAGGCCGGCAGGATTCTGTGACATAAGTGTCTCCAAGCTGAATAATTATTTACGAACTTTTTTCTTTGGTTGCCCCATGGGAAGGGTAAAACAATCTTCTTTCACTATCGGCAGAAAATAATCTGCTTCTTCGATCAGAACACCGGCCGTAGTGGATTCCACTGCGCAAATTTCAACCCTTACACCTTCAGACTTTAAATGCCGTACTAGTTCAACATAATCGGAGTCACCTGACAAAATGATAATGGCATCTACTTTACTCGCCAACTGAGTCGCATTAATACTAAGCGGGATATCCGCCGATTTATGGCAGGGACGGACTGATCCAAAATACTTGGTATGTAGTCTTTCAGCTAGTTTAGACGAGATGTTTTTTCCCTCCCGAAAGTAGATCAGACGGTTAAGACCCCTTCCCCCTAGGAGGCGGGGAATCAGAACATCAAAATTGATCATCATGTTGCTGCTTCGATGCTCAGATTCCAGTGATCTTTCAATGTTATTTCCATCAACTAAAATAGCGACGGTTTGTGAAATGTGTATATTGCTTTTTTCTTCCATATTAAGTCCTTGATATTACTTTTTGATAATTGATCATGTGATCGGGGAGGAGTATAACCTACAAATACAATATATGGGATAGAACGATGGGCCATAAAATACTTAACGGGAATGAGCTTCTCATTCAGGGCGCTTTGGAAGCAGGATTTCACCTCTACACTGGCTACCCAGGATCTCCACTGGCGGATTTTTTTAATATTCTTTACGAAGAAAAAGAGAATCTTTTAAAAAAAGGGATTCGTGTCGTTATCGCAAACTCTGAGGCCAACGCTGCGGCGATGGCCTCAGGAGCAAAGATGGCCGGCCAAAATGTTCTGGTCGCCATGAAGTCCATGGGACTTCATGTTGCTTCTGATGCTTTATCAGTTGGAAATTTTGCGAATCCAGGTCTTGCTGTGAACGGAAACCATTCTGGTGTGGTTGTCGCAGTCGGAGATGATCCTTGGTCTATATCGACTTCTACTCCAGCGGACTCTCGCTACTTATTTAAGCATCTTCATATGCCGTTTTTTGAACCGGCAACACCTCAAGAATTAAAAGACTGGATGTCAAAGGCACTTGAACTGTCCCAGAAAAGTTCCGTTTATACCGGAATTCTTCTCACTACTTTCATGGCCGAAGGTGGCGGAAGGGTTGAAGTAGGAGTGGAGAAAGTTTTAGATCAGACTCCCATCACTCTGGATCCCCGGGAATTTAATCTTTCAAGTCATGTTATGGTTCCGCCCAATTCACTGCTCGCTGATAAAGAGATGATTCTGAACCGCTTTCCACAGATTAAAAATATTTTGCGTGAGATGAATCTGGATGAAACTTTTGGAAATAAAAGCTCTGAAGTTGGAATTATTTCTGGCGGAGGAGTTTTTGAAACCCTCAAGCAGGTTTTGGAAGAGTCTAATCTGATTCAAGAGATTCATTTATATAAAGCCGCTTCGACTTATCCCTTTAATGACCATCAGCTTTTGCCTTTTTTAAAATCGATTAAGCATTTAATTGTGGTTGAAGAAAAACGTGGATTTGTTGAAGGCGAAATTAAAGAGCTAATTAGCAAACACGGTCTATCCATTACAGTCATAGGTAAAGAGTTTAAGTCAGACCACGGATTTATCGAAGGATTTCCCGCCTTCGGTGGACTCAACTATGAAATCATTTATAAGAAATTAAATTTGGCGTTTGATCATTTAGAATGGAGTAAGTCTGGCGAAGTTTGTTTTAACTCACTTCCTGAATCGACTAAGCTTGAAATGCTTTTGCCGAGAAGACTTCCGACATTTTGCCCGGGCTGTCCTCACCGGGAAACCCTGAGTGTCATGAAAGATGTCCGAGCTTCCCTTGCGGATAAAAATATCCAATTGATTTCCCACGGTGATGTAGGGTGCTATTCACTTTCATTTCTTGAACCATTTAAAGAAATGCACGATCTCTCGGCCATGGGCCAGGGTGGATCTCTTGGTGCAGGAGCCGATATTTTTACTACCAATCCCTCAGTTGTTTTAATGGGGGATTCTACTTTCTTCCATTCGGGGATGGTCTCAATCTCGAACTCTGTTCAGATGGGTCACAATATTACTTATATTCTTTTAGATAATGATAATACGGCCATGACGGGTCATCAGGTGACACCAAGATCTGGGGTCTCAGTCGATGGTGTCGTTCGTCCTCGCCAGAATATGCTGGATGTCGCGAAATCCCTGCAGGTTGCTGAAGCTCTTGAAATCAATCCTTCTGACCGCTATTTTTATAAAAATCTTTTGCTCGAGATGGTTCAAAGACCCGGAGTAAAAGTGATTGTTTCTAATAAAGAATGTGGTCTTACTTTTCATGGCCGAAAAAAACGCGAAGAGCGAAAAATATTCGCCTCTGGTGAAACCGAAAAAGTCAGAGAGTTTTATCAGATCAATACTCTGGCCTGTGAAGACTGTCGGGCCTGTGTGGATATGACTGGATGTCCCGGACTTTCACAAACAAATGATGCTTACGGTACTAAGGTCATGATTGATCCTCAGATCTGTGTGTCTGATTCCTACTGCACGAAGATTAAGGCCTGTCCAAGTTTTGAACTCGTCAAAGTGCATAACTATCACCCTACAAAATATAAACTAGCGACGGCCCAGAAAATAGAATGGAACATTTCACTTCCTGTAGTCTCTAAAACTCTGGCACAAATTGCTGAAGGTCATGACTTCAGGGCGATCGTCATCGGTGTAGGCGGATCAGGTGTGACCACTATTTCTCGCGTTATTGCTGAAGCGGCGAGTGATATGGGTGGAAGAAATGATCTGGACTTTAAGTTTGTTGATCAAAAAGGCTTGGCGCAGAGAAATGGCTCTGTCACAAGTCATTTAAGTATTTTTAATAAAAACAAATCTCAAGGACCAGTTGTTCCCTTGGCCTCGGCTGATCTGGTACTCTCGCCAGATTTATTAGAAGGCTCTCGGGCCGTCGAATATCTTTCGAATAAAGGGATTCTGATTATTGATTCGGAATACCAGGTGCCCCTTTCAATATTACTTGATCGAGGCATTGATCACGACGTTATGACTCCAGAGTTAATTCACCAAGAGCTTGTGAATAAACTCGGCAAGCGCCTGATCATGGCACCGATGAAAAAAATGTGCTTTGAGAAATTTCAAAGGCCCGTCTATGCTTCAGCGATGGTTCTAGGGATCGCCTTTCAGGCGGGAAAACTTCCCTTCACTCTTGATGATTTAAACCTCGCTTTAAAGAACTCGGTTCCTAAAGCTGAATTCTCTTCGAACTGGGACGCCTTTATGATGGGCCGAGAGTGGTTTGAGGAGCACAAAGAAAATCCCATTGAGATGACCCTTACGACAACTTCTGATCAGTTCGAATTAATTAAGCAAAGTGCAGCAATGACTGCCTATCCATGGCAATCAAAAGATAAATATTCTAATGTCCTTTTGAGTTATACAAAGCTTATGAGCGAGCACTTTCCTTCGGTCCCTAAATCGTACCTTGCCCAGTACGTCCATGATATTTTAGTCTTTGATCAGGGACTCTCGCTGCCAGCTTTTTATCAAAATGCGATTGATCTTAAAAAAATGTACCACGGTGAAGAGCTCGTCATTGCACTGAGGACTCTGGCCAAGACTTATTGGATTAAGGATGAGGTATTTGTTTCTCATCTCATGATTTCTCCCATGAAGCTTCAGGTAGACAAAGAAAAGTACCAAGAATTTGGATCATCCTATGAGGTGGTTCATATCAACCGCCCAGCATTTGAAGTGATGGGAAGAAAAATTGAATTCGATTTCTCGCCTAAGCCTTGGATGCTACGAGTGATGAGACATTTTCGCATCCTGAGAAAATTGATGCCGGCCTGGCATCAAGAAGAGAGAAAAATTGCGGATTCTATTAGAAAGCAGTTACTTGAAAAAACTCAGCCGCTAAAACATTTAAAAGAACTCGATTCCATTAAGGGATATCGTCAGTACCGTTATCTGCACGCAGCGAAGTTCCTGGGTGAGAAGGTATGAGCAAGATCATCGATGCCGTCTCTATTGTGATTACTTGTGGCAATGAAATCTTTGCCATTCAAAGACAAAATTTTCTTAAGGCTTTTCCAGGATACTGGGCGTTTCCAGGAGGAAAGGTTGAAGTTGGAGATGATGCTTTATTTATTAATCACCCATTAACTCAAGGGATTGATCCAAGGCTTTTTGGTGCCATTGTCCGAGAAGGCATGGAAGAGTTAGGGATTGATCTGGGGCTTGAAACGATTAACGGGAACGTCGAGCAAATCGACACCTTGGGTTTAGCAGTGACACCTGACTTTAATCCTTTTCGTTTTGCGACTCACTTTTTTCGATTTCGCCTGAAAGAAAAGTGCACCTTTGTGGTTGATCATAATGAGGCGCATGTGGCCCAATGGATTAGTTCAGCCGATTTGCTTAAGAATTTTGACCAAGGTTTGATCCTGGCCGTTCCTCCTGTCATAAAAGTGATAACGACTCTTGGAACCAATCCTAATGTTCAAACAATTCCAGATTTAAACTTTTCCTATGATAAAGAAAATCACGTTCCCTACATCGAATCTTTAAAGTCCGTCAGGCAGCTCATGCCTCTTTCTAATACCCTTCCACCAGCCACTCGCACGAATGCCTTTCTGATTGGAGATGTTGGCCCTAAAATTCTTTTAGATCCTTCCCCAAAAGATCATGAAGAATACTTAAAACTAAAAAATACCATCGCTCAGTTTGGTGTGGATAAGATTCTATTGACTCACCATCATCCTGATCACCATGAACGCTCAGTGATGCTTGCAAAGGATTTAAACGTTCCTATGCTGATGAGTAGAGATACTCATCAACGCCTAATCAATATTGATGCTCATTATTTTGAAAACATAGAGCTTCATTTTTTAAAAGAGGGAGACATCGTTACACAGTGGTTAGGTCGAGAAGTTTTAGTGTATGAAGTTCCTGGGCATGACGAAGGGCAAATTGCTCTGGCCCCAGAGGATATGAGTTGGTTTATTGCTGGAGATCTTTTTCAAGGTGTGGGTACGGTTGTTATCGGTGATGATGAAGGGGATATGTCTAAGTACTTCAAGACTCTGGAAAAAGTGATTGCACTTAATCCGAAGGTTTTATTTCCTTCTCACGGCATTGGTCTGGGGGGAGTGAATATTTTAGAGACGACTCTTGAGCACCGCAAGCTTAGAGAAAAACAAGTTCTCCATTTTCACCAGCAAGGATTAAATGAGGATCAGATGCTGGAGCACATTTACGCTAAGCTCGATGAAAGGCTTTGGCCTTATGCTCGAAAAAACATTCAAAAGCATTTAGAGAAATTAAAAACGGACAATTTAATCTAGTTTAATAAAAAAATAAGCCAAAAAAAAGCCCGCTTTCGCGGGCCCTTTTAAAACTATTCTTTTGCTGAGATTTTTAGGTAAAAGCGCTTCTTAGCTGAAGGCTTCTCATTTTCATGACCATTATTAAAAATTTGAATGTAAGCGTAATCCTTACAAGAGCCGTCCGGCTGGTTAATCGAATCACATTTACCAGAAGCAGTCAGATTAATATCAAGAACATCTTCTTCTGATTGAAGTGTGTAGGCCAGTGGTGAATTCTCTTCGCCTTCCCAGTGAATTGCGCCTTGTAGGGCACCTTTATGAAATTCCACTTTAACCGTTACTGGATATTGAAACTTGTAGTTATCAACACTCTTTAAGCTCACTTTAAGATTGTAGTTCACTTTCTCATCGTCTGAGAGTTTAAGTCTAATCGGATGCTCACGAGATCCATCCGTGTTACTAGTGACAACCACATCTCCATTTTTAACAATGAGGTCTGCAGCTACTTTTCCATCCCAAGAAAAATTCCGGCTAGCAAGTGCTTGTTTCACAAGATCCGCCATATCACCAGCAGCTCTTAAGTCATTGCCTCTTTCATCAGCAAAAAGCATATGACCGAACCAACCTTGGGCGGTAAGAGCAGGATTGTTACGAGTTAGTCTCATAGCTTCCATTGTTAAGTCAGTCATTTTGGCCAGACCCACTTCTGGACCATATTTTTCAATCGCTAAGGCTAAAATATCCTTCATCGTTCCACCGTATGATTCTCCATCATCGTGGACTTCGTTAGTTAACGAGAATCCTGTGTTGTTAAGGATTCGGTAGTCTTTAGATCCCGCATAAACTTCATCTTTCATGATGTCTTGAATAACGAGAGCGGCACAAAAATCGGCCATACCTTCAGACAAACCACCAGTATCAGCAAGAGTAATGAAATCCCCCATCAAGCGGTCCATGATTCCGTGACCAAGTTCATGCCAGATGGTTGAGTTATCACGAGCAGCATTTCCAGCTTCTGGAGAGTAAGTCGTGAAGTTAATAGTATCGTCAGTGTAGTAAGCGTTATCTCTCATACCGATATCTGGGTCATAGAGAAAAGCGTTGAACGGACGAGTTGATAACTCTGGATCAGTAAAACCGTTCTGAGCAAGTGACTCCATAAAAGTTGTTACGGCCCAGTAAACCTGAACCTCATCAAAGCCGTCTTTGATCAATTCTTCTGTGTTGTTATCAGGAAGTCTTCTCGCTACTCGATTTAATAATTCTTCTGAACTGCCTGCTAATTTTCCGATTAGTCCTGCTTGAGGAATGACTTCGTAGAGACCATCCTCGCCTTGAGTCCAAGAAGGGTAGAATTTTGTTGATGGCTTTAATTCAAAAGGAATATTAGGAAATCCCAGTTTGGCAGCAGGGTGATAGTTGATAGAAGTATAGAGACCATCAAGTAAAAGACCATTCTCAAATGTATTTGGCTTTTGAGGAAGATTTTTAGCTAATTCCATGGCTTTTCTTTTCAGCATGGGAGTTGACCAATAGCCTTGGGCCTGACCAGCAGCGGTTTCAGCTAGAACCGGATTATAAAGATTTTCAGAAAAACGTTGTGTACGAAGGACCACATAAGGATCTGCCTCAGACGAAGCGACCTGAGTCTTAACGTACTTCAACTTCGACATGATTCTTGGAAGAATAGTGTGAGTTGATTCGGCTTCCTCATAAATCGGAAAAACTTTGGCATCGATATCCATAAACTGATCGGCTTGAGGAAATTCTTTATAACTAGAATTCAAAACCACATTTTTAAGGAGTGAAATATTAATTTTATGCTCGCCTCGACGACCACGCACTGTCACCGTACGGACGAGGTCGCCATTCAACCAGTTATCCATCGATTTGAATCCATGGATAGTATTATCGTCAGGATGGCTTTTGACGATTTGAGATGCCATCGAAAAAGCGTACTGCCCTAAAGATATTGACTTCAATGATTTTGCATTGAATTTGGCTTTTTGGAATTTCTTCGAAAGAAGATCTGATTGGGCTTCAGACGCTTTATCAAGGGCGATTTCCGCTTGAATGAGTTCGCCGGATTTAATGTCTTTCCATATCCGAATGCTCTTACCAGCAACTGGCACACCTTCAATGACTTGAGCGAGCATCAAATAATGCGAAGTTGCCAGGTCTCGTTCTTCTAGTACTAGAAAGTCACTAGCTGAAAACTGGAGTGAGGTTTCTTGATTAATTATTTGGATAAAACTTTGGAGACTTGATTCAGTCGTCTCTTTAAAAGTTAGCCGTTTGTTGTAAACATCGGCGAAAGCAAGTGGTGCCACCATCAAACTGACGAGGCAAAGTGGTAATAGGCGCATAAATCTCCCTACGTTATTTCGAACTAATGGCGGTAACCTACCATAATCGTCTTTTAAAGAGATAGGGTGAAAGCCTTTTAAAATTGTAAAAAATACTGTCTCACTTTTAGTAGAAATGCCTCACGACTAGGGTCAAATTGCACCTTCTCGTATTAAGAGGGCCTAAATAATTTCAAGCTTCTGAGTCTCTAGTGATAGGATAGGCCATGAACAAGGCTATCTTTTTAGACCGAGACGGAGTCATAAACCATACAGTTTTTCGCATGGGTAAGCCCCGAGCTCCTTATACTTTTGAGGAGTTCTCTTTTATCGATGGGGTTAGTGCCTCAATAAAAGCTTTTAAAGAAGCTGGCTACCTCGTCATCGTGGTCACGAATCAGCCAGATGTTTCGAGGGGATGGGTCACGAGAGCTCAGGTGGATTTGATTAATGATCACGTTAAATCTTGTCTGCCCGTTGACGAAATCATGGCCTGCTTTCATGAGGACCAAGATGATTGTCAGTGCCGAAAGCCTAGGCCTGGAATGCTGATTGAAGCTTCAAAGAAGTGGGATATCAATTTGTCTCAGTCCTTCATGGTGGGTGATAGATTGAGTGATGTGGAAGCAGGGCTTATGGCAAATTGTAAGACCGTTTTGATTACGGATAATCTTTTTTTTGAAGCAGATATTCTGCCCGATTATAAATGCGCTACTCTTTTGGAGGCATCTTTTTGGATCATCCCTAAAGGCGAATAAACATTTCGTGATGACATGTTTCTTTGGCATGCGATAAGTGCAGCCTGTAATGATTTTAGGTGTTTATCTATTTTGATGTTTCCAGCTTATTATCTCTATCATGATTTTTCTTCTGATCCTTCTGACATTCAATTTCGCTTGGGCTCAAGAGATCGAAATTACGACAAATAACGTGCAGGTCTTTGCCAGGGTCAAAAACTGCATCGATTTCTATCTCTGTAGCCCTTATGAAGAGACTCTCAGAATTGATAATAATTTTTATCGTTGGAAAGCTCAATTTAAAAAGCCAATAGCACTTATCCAAACGGCTTTTCAAGAATGTAGCGTGGGAAATTTAAACTTTGAGATTACCTTCAGAGATGAATTCGGAGTGGCGGCCAAAGACTTCTCTATTCCTCGGACTGCTTTGTCAAACCAGACTGAGCAGTACCTCCTTCCTATGGAGTTATATGCCAGAACCTACGAGGGATTAAAAGCTAAAGAAAAATTCGTACAAACTCTCTTAGAGAGTAAGGAGCCACTTCCTGCGATGAAATCAACCACTTTTGAGATGGAGTATCCCTTGGGAGAATATCATTTAAATGCTTATGGTTTGGATCCTAATGTATTGGGACTCACGAATCATCTTAAGAAAATTGTTGTTTATGATCTTGATAAATGGGACGGATCCGTATGTCGATTTTACGAGGTAATGAGGCATGAAACTCAGCATGTTCGAAACAGGAGAAAGCAGCTTGCATGTAAAGGAAATCATCATTTTAGGTACGATAATAATGACGAGAGATCGACCTACTTAAATGACCTCGTCTTTCTGAAGAAGTTTTGTCATGAAGAAAAGGCTTTATATCTAAATGTTGAAGCCATGCTCTTGAATATGTATCAAAATAAAAAGTTACAACCTTGCGGGGTATCTGAAGAAGTCGGTGGAGAGGTGAGTGGGGATAAGATTACTTCTCAACCCAAACATACTCATACGAATCCTTCACGCTATAAAATAACTCGTCGGATTTTAAAAGACAGTGCGGAAAGAAAAAATCCCAGTGGTCTTCATTAGTGTGATAAAAAAATGTTAGGGAAAGTTTTTTTCCCCACAAATGAATGTGGGGAAAATAAAATTAGTTCAAATGAGTCTGATGGATATAAAGACGAAAAATTTTGTCTTTAGTTCTGCGGATAGAAAAGTTTCCACTATCTTTTTGTTCGATTAAGAACTGATAGTATTCAGGACGAGTGTCTGCGATTTCGAGAACAGATTTTCCTTCGAATTCTCCAAAGTCAATTACGACTCTGTCTTCTTCGATAATACCAGTTAGTGGACTTTGCTCCTGGGCCATGATTCCCTCCTTGGAATGCTAGGACAAGTTTAAATGTCTTTGTAATTAGATTTTGAATGATATGCCAACGCTTTGAAAAGCTTAGTTTTTGAAAAACTGTTTTAAAAAAACAACTAAGGCTTTAAATTCCTGAGGGTATTCATCAGCCATCATTTTTTTTATGACTTCAAGTGATTGATAGAGGGAAAGTCCTCGTCTATAGGGGCGATCATTCGTCATAGCTACAAGAATATCAAACACGGCTACTAAGGTACTTTCTAGCCCCATGATCATTTCGTTATCGCTATTGCCTTTGAAATCCTTATCTCCAATACCTTTCATTCGATCATTCAGAAAGTGGTGATGTTTGATAATATTGAGATAGTTTTTTGAAAGTGGAATTCGTCCTTCAAGAAGATCAAAAGAGAAGTCGGCATGATTGGAGAACAGGTCTTTGTCTTTAATCGTAAGCGTTTTAATGTCGTACTTCATATCAGGTATAAGAGAGATACCAATATCTTTGAGGTAGCTTGCTAAAAATAAATTTTCAACTTCCTTGTCATGGAACAGATGAATTGATTGAAGGAATGACAAAAGTAGAATCGAAGACAACATCGGTTGTCCAATCGTAAAATGAAAGTTCTCTTTGGCCAGGCCATGAAAAAAATAAGGCTGATGCTTCTTGTTATCCATCAGGAACTTAGTCAGATTTTGAGTCGTTTGAAATTGAAGCATTAAAAGTTCATCATTATGTGGATTTTGATAAAGGCTGCCCAGACTTAAGGACAAAAGCTTTAAGTCTTTATTTCCATTTTCTAAGGCGTCCCCAACCGACAGGGATCTAGTGACCTTGATAAGCGCCGTCTCAAGATTTTTTTTAATTTGCTCTAAGTCTTCGCGGTAGACATAGACTTCCCTGTGAAGATTTTTAATTAAAGCATTAATCTGATCTTTTGTTGGAACGGATCCCTCGGGAATCACATTCATAAAAAGGCCGTCTTTAAAGATATATACAGGATGGCGCAATTTTCGCACTAGATAGAGCTCACCCACGAGAATGGGCTTTAGCTTAAGTGCGAGTCGGTGGTGATCATTGTAGGAGCTAATCATATTGAGAGACATTCTAGCTATTGTAGCCCAAAACCAAGATCACGGAGCAAATATTATAAGCTGTTAATAAGCTGGGAGAGAAAGGTAGTGAATGAGTGGCCGTTTGCCTCCATCATCTTTGGAAACATCGAAATAGGCGTTAGTCCTGGAAAGGTATTTATTTCATTCAAATAGATCTCGTTTCCATCTAGAAAAAAATCAATGCGAGACAAGTGACGAAGCTTGAGCCCATGGAAAAGTTTACTAGAATACTCAGTAATCGTTTTAACGTTTTCTGGGGTTAAGTTTTTTGCCTTGGTCTCAGTCGTGGTGAGACTGGTTTGCGAATATTTTTCTTCAAAAGAATAAAATTTAGAAGGGCAGACAATTTCACCAGGATAAGAAATTTGAAGTTTGCCATCATATTCATAAACTGAAACTTCGATCTCCCTAGGAAACATTCTTTTTTCGATTAAAACAAAGGGCGAGTAAGTGAACGCCTTTTTTATGGTTTCTAGTGGATCTTTGTCTTTTTCTACCAAGTAGCATCCAACAGACGATCCCTGATTTGAAGCCTTAATGACCACATCACCATGAAGAGCGTGGAAAGCCTTCGCTTTGGCCAGATTATCCTCGGACAGATCAGACAAGAAAAAGTAAGGAGTGTTTGCCACTCCTAAGGCGGTCGCCCAGAGCTTTGTAGTTATTTTATTGAAACACATTTTACTAGTTTCAGAATTGCACCCGATGAATGGAAGGCCAATCATTTCAAAATACGATTGAATGTCGCCAGTTTCTCCCGGGTAGCCATGAATGCAAGGAATGGCCACGTCAAATTTTTTGGCCTCAAGAGTAAACTTTTGACCTGATTCGTTTAACCATTCACCAGATTTCGTAATTTCAACAGTCGTGAGATTCACGGTCGGAATATGACTTAAGCACTCTTTGATGTGTTTGACTGACACCAAAGAAACATCATGTTCAGTACTGCCACCACCACAAAGAAGAAGAACGTTCTTTTGAGACATCTAAACCTCGCGTAGTGGAGCGGGAACTTTTTCAAGATCAAGAGTTTGAAATGTTTCAAACAGCTGAGCTTGCGGCATGACTTCAGACTTCATTTCTCCGTATTTTCTTACGGCAACACTCTCGGCTGCTATTTCTTGATCACCAAGGACTAACATGAAAGGAATTTTGCCTGTTTGTGCCTGACGGGTTTTTAGCCCCATCGATTCATTTCTATCATCTACACGAACTCTAAAGCCCTTCGCTTTTAATTCTTTTGCTAGTTTTTGGGCCGCTTCAAGATGCAGCTCGTTTTTAATGGGAACAATCACTGCCTGTTCCGGACTTAGCCAGAATGGAAATGCTCCGGCCACATGTTCAAGATAAACACCAATAAATCTCTCAAGAGATCCTAGAAGTGCTCTATGAATGACTACAGGTCTCTCCATTTCACTATTTTGGTTTGTGAACTTAAGTTCAAAGCGCTCAGGAAGTTGAAAATCCAGTTGTATTGTTCCAAGCTGATGGAATCTTCCCAGAGCATCTGCTACTTGGATGTCGATTTTAGGTCCATAGAAGGCGCCGTCGCCTTCATTGACGAAATAGTCTTTTCCAGAAGCATCAAGAGCTGCTTTGAGTGCGGCTTCAGCGTTATCCCAAGTCTCGTCACTTCCGACTCTCGTTTCAGGTCTAGTTGAAAGACCAATTTTGATTTTTTTAAATCCGAAGTGCTCATATACAAGAAAAAACATCTGCATGAGAGTTTTGATTTCTTCTTGGATGCCTTCTGTCTGAATAAAGATATGGGCATCATCTTGGCAAAATGTTCTGACTCGAGTGAGTCCTGCCACTACACCAGATTTTTCATAACGGTGAAGGCGACCGAAATCTGCAAAACGAAGTGGAAGGTCTCGATAAGAATAACGATGATGAGAAAACATCAACATATGACAAGGACAGTTCATAGGCTTAAGCGCGAACTCTCTTTCATCAATCTGAGTAAAATACATGTTCTCTTTATATTTTTCGTAGTGGCCAGAAGTGTGCCAGAGATCGACATCAAGAATTTGTGGTGTGATAACTTCTTGATAATCATATTTAACATAGATTCTACGCATGAAATCCACTAGGCCATTGTAGACCAAAGTACCTTTAGGCATAAAAAATGGAGAGGCAGGGGCTACGGGATCAAAAATAAAAAGTTCTAGCTCTTTGCCGAGTTTTCGGTGATCACGTTTTTTCGCTTCTTCGATCTGAGTCAGATATTCACGTAATTCTTCTTTTGAGCTAAAGCAGGCGGCATATATCCGTTGAAGCATGGGACGAGTCTGATCACCTCTCCAATAGGCTCCTGCTGTATGGAGCAGTTTAAACCAAAAAGTTAATTCAGACGTTTTCTCAACATGTGGACCCGTGCAAAGGTCAAAGAAGGCGTCGCCTTGAGTGTAATAACTGATCACTTCACCATCAGGAATATCTTTGATCAATTCGCACTTTAAAGTTTGTCCGCGCTCAGCAAACAGTTTCAAAGCTTCGTCTCGAGAAACCTCGTGACGCACGATTGGAAGATTGCGTTTGATGATTTCTTTCATCTTCTCTTCAATCTGTTTAAGATTTTCGTCTGTGAGCTTGGCGTTCATTTCAATATCGTAATAAAAGCCATTTTCAATAGTTGGACCAATACCAAGTTGAACCGACTCATTAGGAAATAATTCCATGATTGCTTGGGCCATAAGATGTGCCGATGAATGCCTTAAAGTGTCTAGATCGTACTTGGCCATGAGTCTCCTTACAAAATACCTTGAAATTCGTTCTAACTGGTGCCAATCACATTATCAATCGAACCCCGTTTAATCAACGAGTTAGAATGCAACTTTAAGTAGTTTCTCTCACTGTAAGAAATGCTGTTCTAGCTTTCTCACTTTTGGTTTGAATAACTGGTGGCAAATAGGCTCCAGTGAGCAAGTCTTACACTCATTAAGTCATGAGAATTATTTAACTTAGGGGGAATTACCGAGCATTTCTAACAAGAATCTTGCTTTTTTATTCTGGATGGGGTTTAACACCCCCACTATGAAACTGTAAGAAAGATTTCTTACGCCATTCAGGAGGCCTTAATATGGACACCATTCAAACCCCGTCAATTGAAACGTTGATGAGTAGAGCTTTGGTGGATCTTACTAAAGACGATAGGTTTTTGGCCCATCTGCCTGCTGATTCTGTCAGGATTGAGGGACAAGGCCATTACCGATTGGCGAAAATCTTTTACGACAAGGCCGATTTTGAAAAAGCTGAAGAGTTTTTTATCAGCGCACTTAAGCGTACAGAACTTCCTCAAGATGCTTTTGTCATTTTCAAGATTTATGGTTTTCTCATTCGTATCTACTCTGAAAGTCTAAATGAAAAAGAAGCAAACAAATACATTCAACTCTCTAGTGAGCTATTAGATAAGATCGTTTCAACACTTCCTTCTCTGAATGCGGAATACTTTTATAACGCAGCAGTGGTAAATACCTATAAAGGTGAGTTTACTGAAGCCAACAAGAATTTTCACCAGGCCTATCGTAAGGCCCAGACTGAAAATGAGCCTGAGCTCATGGCCAAGTCACTTTATGCAATGGCCACTAATGCTTGTCAGATGAAAAACTTTCAAGATGCTCTTCTGCATCTTGGTCAGCTCAATGAGCTTCTGAATATTCTTAAGAAAGGGTATTTGAAAGGTAGCATGCACTTGCTTTGGGGAAATGCTCTGAGAGAGTTGGGCTCATACGCAGAATCTCTTCCTCATTACGATCTTGCGATGAAACTTCTTCATTCAAAACGTTGTTGGAACATGCAAAACTATGTTCTTTTAAATAAAGGGATCGCCCTTAAAAAGATGGGAGAGTTCTCAAAAGCTCTTATTCTTTTTGGAATTTCTCAGAATTCACTCGATGAAGAGTATTTCAAGCGCCTTCAACAGCTGATTCTTATGGAAGTTGAAGATGTTAACGATTCAAGCGTTGATCTCTATCTTGACCGTCATAATCGCGTTATTCACGAGAAAGCACTGGGTGTGATCGACTTCAAGCACCGTTTTGTTCTTCTTGAGATTCTTTTCCTCTTGGCGCAAACTCCTGGAACTTACTATAATAAAGAAGACCTCGCTAAAATGATCTGGAAAGATGAATACAATCCTCTTATCCACGATAAGCTGATCTATACAAGTATCAGCAGACTAAGGAAGTTGATTGAACCTAAAGGCATCAAGCGCCAATACATTCTCCGTGGAAAAGATGGCTACACTTTCAATCCACGAGTCAACGCTCGTTTTCATAAAGAAAATGAAGTCGTTAGGCAGAAAAATATTGGGAATATCGAAATTTCTTCTCCTGTTTAATCTTTTGATCGGGGGACTCCAGGCGCAAGAGCTGGTTTCCTCCGACCGATTTCTGTTAAAAGTTCTTGACCGTGCCGTTTCATTTCAAGACGTAAACTATCAACTCCGAAACCTTAAAGCCTTGAATTGCATCTATGATGACGCATTGATAGTTTCCTATTTCGAAAAAAGCTTCCTAAGTGAACTAGATGGCTTCGTAAAAAAATTCCCTGAAAATGATGACGAGGTTATCAAATACCTTCACGAGAACACGGAACTATTAAAAAAGATCAGGCATCTGTTTAAATTGCTTCGCTATTCTGAGGACCAAAACAAAATGGTCTCAAACGAACTCTCTAAGCTCATTCGAGAGGGAACTCGCGAGAATAACTGCCAGAAGGCGATTCTTCATAAAGACTCCTTAAAAACGAATTTCAAAAATCTTATTGAGACCGAACTCTATCTTCGCTCGCGCTATGACGGGCAACTCAGAACTCATAAAAGAAACTTTGATTTTATCAGGCCATCCATTGATTTATTTGTAGAATCTCTGGATAAGCAGTTCTCACATGAATACTACTGGTAAACTCGGTCGGCTAAATTCCGCCAACCCAAGCTTCAACGACATTATCCTCTTGGATCAGACTCAGTTTCCGAGGCCTTGGAGCACCAAGGATTGGGAGCATCTCAACTGGGACCACCACGTGTTACTTAATTGGGAGCAAAGCGGCAAAACGCTTGGCTTCGCCCTGTTTGGATTCGTTTATGGTGATGACGTGGCGCACCTACTCAAGATTTGTGTCCATTCGAGCGAGCGAGGTTCAGGTCTAGCACAGCTACTTTGGCAAAAATGCATACAGGAACTGACCGCCAATGGGGCAAAATCGATTTATCTTGAGGTCGAGGTGCCCAATCAAAGGGCCATTGGGTTTTATAAGAAGCTGGGCTTTGTCTCTTTAAGAACAATTAAGCGGTATTATTCTGATGGTACTGATGCTCTCACTATGCAAATGATTATATGAGTCGGGAATGGTTTAAAATTGCTCTTTTGATTTGATTTTGTTACAAATGTGACCTGTTTTAGATTTCGGTGGTGAGGTTAGGGTGGTTTTTTTCCATCCTTTTTTATTTTACGGGTACTTTATTTAATGGATATCCAGCAAGAACGTAACGGTCTAGAGAAAAAATTTTTTCACATGTGTGAACCTGTAGTTCAGGAAACTGGCTATAAACTCTACGATCTTGAGTACATTGTTGGTCAAAAGCTTCTTAGACTTTATATCCAAGATCCCAGCACTGGATCTGCCTTGATAGAAGACTGTATTAAAGTTGATAAAGCACTCTCGCCGGCCTTTGAAACAGAAACTTGGATACCTGATGATGTCGTCCTCGAAGTTTCCTCCCCTGGTGTTTATCGTCATCTTGCGAATCTTGAACATTTCAAGATGAGTATTGGTGAAATCCTTGGTGTGGTGATAACTGGTCAGCTCTCAGATGATCAAGTGCTGGGTGGTCCGAAAGGATTGAAAAGTGAAAAAAAATTCCGTGGAAAGCTTTTAGAGGCCGGCCAGGAAGATTTTATGATTGAAGTTAAAGGCTTCAGTCTGAAGTTAAATTATAAACAGACAAAAAAAGTTAATTTAGATCCCGATTTAAAATCGGTTAGAGAGTAAGGAGAGACGCTGTGAACTTTTCAGAATTAGGTCGAGTTATCGAGCAACTAGGTAAAGACCGCGGTATCAAAAAAGAATTTATCGTGGGTGCGATTGAACAGGCGTTCCTTGTTACTGCACGTAAGAAATTCGGAATTCAAGGTGAATACGAAGCTCGTTACAATGAAAATGACGGCGAAGTTGAAATTTTCCAATATAAAAACGTTGTTGAAAAAGTTCGTGACGGAATCGTTGAAATTGATTTCGATGCAGCTAAAAAACTTGATGAAGACTGTGAAGTTGGCGATCAACTTGGTCTTAAAATTGAAAACCCAGGGTTTTCACGTGTCGATATCCAAACTGCTAAACAAATCATTTTCCAGAAAGTGCGTGATGCTGAAAGAGATATTCTTTTCGCTGAATTTAAACACCGTGAAGGCGATCTCGTTACAGGTATTGCTCGTCGTTTTGAGAAAGGTAACGTTGTTATCGATCTTGGTAAGTCAGATGCAATCCTCCCTAAAAAAGAAATCATCTTCGGCGAATCATTCAAGCCGGGTGACAGAATTCAAGCTTACTTGTCCGACGTAATCATGACCAACCGTGGTCCTGAGATTCGTTTGACTCGTACTTCTCCTATGTTCTTAGTGAAGCTATTTGAAGTTGAAGTTCCTGAGATCGCTGATGGCACAATTGAAGTAAAAGCGGCTGCCCGTGAGCCAGGCTATAGAGCTAAAATAGCAGTAATGACGACTGATAGAGATATTGATCCAGTTGGTGCTTGCGTTGGTATGAAAGGTTCACGAGTTCAAAATATCGTGAATGAGCTTCAAGGTGAAAAAATTGATATCGTTCGTTGGAATGAAGATACTGAAACTTTCGCAAGAGCTGCTTTGGCTCCAGCCGAAATTCAGTCAGTGTCTCTTAACCATGGTGACCATACTCTTGATGTTATTGTTGAAGATGACCAATTGTCTCTAGCTATCGGTAAGAGAGGTCAGAACGTTCGTTTGGCAGCAATGCTTACGGGCTGGAAGATCAACATCATCTCTAAAGCGAAACTTCAAGAGCGAGTGAAACTTGCTGTTGAAAATCTTGTTCAGCTTTCAAATATTTCTGAAGCGATTGCTCAAGTTCTCGTTCAGAAAGGTGTTATGTCGATCATCGATCTTAGCGCTTCTAGTCCAGAGGATATCGCTCGCTACCTTGGAAAATCAGTAACTGATGCCAAAGCAATGATTGATACTGCTGCTGCTGCTCTAGAAGATGACAATATTAAGTCTGACCTGGATGAAGATGCAGAAATCATTTCGGCTTCTGCTGTTCCTCATCAGTCTGGCTTCAAAAGATCTGAAAGAGCTGAATCAAGTGCGCCGACTTTTGGTAAAAAAGATGCTGGTGCAGACAAGTTTTCTGAGGCGGAAAAACGTCTCAGAGAGGAACTTGCTGCATTTAAATTGAAATAATTAATTGGTTCTAGGAAATCGGAGAAACTAATGGCAAAAAAAGTTTACGAACTTGCCACTGAAATTGGAGTAGGCGCTATCGACTTGGTCGAGAAGCTGAAAACCATGGGCTTTAATGTGAGAAATCATATGGCCAGTCTTACTGACGACGAAGTCGCTAAGGCCAAGGCAGCATATGATTCTCCACAAAAATCCTCTGGTGTGGTTAAAAAAGCCGTCGTCAGAAAGGTCATCAAGAAGGAAGCCGTTGCTGAAGAAGCAGCTCCTGTCGTTGAAGAAATTGCTCCTGTGGTTGAAGAAGCCCCGGTAGTCGTTGCTCATGCTCAAGAGCCTATCGCTGTAGAAGCTGCTCCCCATGTGAATGCTCCTGCTGAGAAGCAATACTTAGACGATCGCCCTAAAGGCTTAACTATCGTTAAGAGAAAAACAAAAGCTCAGAAAGAAGAAGAAGATAAAAAAGCCCATGATGCTAAGGAAGAAGCTGCTGCTTTTGCCGCTGCTCAGGCCAGTCAGGCTAAGGACGAAGGTCCTGCTCCTGCATCATCTTATAATACTTCAAGAAATGCTCCGGCCAAGAAAGAGTATTTTGAAGAGAAACGTCACTCATTCACTCCAATCTTTACTCCTGAGCAAAAGAAAAAAGAAGAAACTCCTGAAAAGAAAGCTCAGGATGCTCGCTTGCTTCCACGTCGTCCAGTTGATGAAACAGCTGAGATGACTGATGAAGAGAAAGACAAAAAACGCATGGGTGATCTTGCTGCAGCAATTGGCAAAAAAGCTGGAGCCGGCAAAAAAGATCTCACTGTTATTCGCGCAGATGAAGAATTGAAATTTGCTTCTCAGTTGGTTGGTAAAACCATCTATATTCCAGCGAAAAAGAAGAAACTTTACTCTGGTCCAACTCAAAGAACAGTTCTGACAGAAGTTAAAGATGCAAAACGTATCGTTACAATCAATGGCGTAACGACTGCAGAAGATCTTGCTCATAAGTTGAGCCAGAAATTCGATGCGTTTTCGAATAAAATGCTAGAGATTAATCTACTTGTCCGTCCAGACGACTATATTGGTATCAAGCTAGCGAACTTAATTGCTGGACTCTACAACTACCGTGTAGAAGACAAAGCTTTTAATGAAGAAGCTGTTTTAAATAAAGTCGAAGGTGAAGATAAGTCTGGTTACCCAATTCGTAACCCTATTATCACAATCATGGGTCACGTCGATCATGGTAAAACATCTCTCTTAGATTATATCCGTAAGGCGAAAGTGGCCTCTGGCGAAGCTGGAGGGATTACTCAGCATATTGGTGCTTATTCAGTTGTGACTGACAAAGCGACCCTTACTTTCTTAGATACTCCTGGTCACGCCGCTTTCGGAGCGATGAGACAGCGTGGAGCGAACGTTACAGATATCGTTGTTCTCGTTGTTGCAGCTGATGATGGTGTTATGCCTCAAACAGTTGAATCAATTAAATTTTGTAAAAATGCTGGTGTTCCTATCATCGTAGCCGTGAACAAAATTGATAAGCCAGGTGCTAATCCAGATAAGGTGAAGCAAGGACTTGTTGAGCATGGTTTACTGGCCGAAGACTGGGGTGGAGAAACTCAATTCGTTCACTTGTCAGCTTTGACTGGTGCAGGAGTTGATAATCTTCTTGAAGCAATTGCACTTCAAGCTGAGATCATGGATCTTCGCGAAGATCCAAAAGGTCCAGCGGAAGGTATCGTTATTGAGTCTAAAATTGAAGTTGGACGTGGCCCAGTTGCTACGATCATTATTCAAAAGGGAACTCTCAATAAAGGTGATGCGATCGTTGTTGGTGAAACAGCAGGTCGTGCAAGATCCCTGATGGATTTTTCTGGAAAAGTCTTGAACTCTGCGGGTCCTTCGACTCCTGTTCAAATTCTTGGTCTAGAACTCGTTCCAAGCCCAGGTGATGTTGTAAACGTTGTGAA
>CANFNN010000005.1 GCA_947448095.1 Bacteriovoracaceae bacterium
AAATCAAATAGGCGGGGATATCCCAGTATTCGGAGCGAACGAGGTAGCGGTCAACCAGGCCGCGCTTGTAGGCCGGGGTTCCGACACTGGTAACTACTAAAAGCACATCGACGTTACTGGCGATGACACTTTTTTTCTGTACGCGGGGAAGGTTTCTAAAGATGCAATTGTTTCGTTCCACCACTTTTTCAATGACCCATTCCTGGCCGGTCACGGGGGGAGGGATTAGGTCCACCCAATCACCCACCACAATATGGTCTTCTTTTAAGAGGGTCGCCAAGGCCGTCGCAGTGACCAGTTCTTTGGTATCTGAACGCTGACAGTCAAAATGTCTTTTGGAGGATCTAAAAATGCGTGCTCGGATTGTCATAAGTACCCAGATCCTAGCATAAAATCTGAGTCCCTGATTGACAAGAATTGATCCGGTCGTTAAAGTTGTGCCCTAAATGCTCTGAATCTTAAACTCCTTGGAATCAATGGATTTTCACGCTTTCTAGGCACTATGCGCACCGGTAGCTCAGCTGGATAGAGCAACCGATTTCTAATCGGTAGGTCATAGGTTCGATTCCTATCCAGTGCGCCATTTAAAAACCACACCGCGAGTGTGGTTTTTTTTGGTCTGGATTTTTGAGATTTCGACACATGATTTTAAGAATTCCTTTCAAAACTATTGGCTAAAACATAACATTATTCCATTCATCCCTAGCATGGACTAATTTATGAAACTGTTCACTATTATCTCCTTCTTGATTTGTTTCTCTTTGCAGGCCCTCGCTTGCGACGGAGGGATGGCCATGAATCGAATCATTTCGATTCCGGCAAATTCGGTGTTCGCTAACGACTTCACAGAAAAAGAATTTAAAGATTCGATTAAAGCTTTTGAGCGTTTTTTTAGTCCTTCTATCGACCGCGATCATAATGCGGAATTAATCATCTTTGGATCATGGGCTTCAAACACTGTGAACGCCTTTGCTGAGAAAGCGGATAAAAAAGTCATGATTACAATTTATGGTGGCCTTGCCCGACATAAGGCAATTTCCCCAGATGGTTTTACCGCCGTCCTTTGTCATGAGCTTGGACACCACTTCGGTGGCTACCCACAAAAATCTACCAACAGATGGTCAAGTGCCGAAGGTCAGGCAGACTACTACGCAACAATGAAATGCTTGCGCCGAATTTGGGCCAATGAAAATAATGAACTTGCGGTAAGCACCCAGGTGATTTCTGAAGCTCTCAAAAATGAATGTGCAATAACCTACTCAACTCCAAAGTCTCAGGCCCTTTGTCACAGAATGGGACTGGCCGGAAGATCAGTTGCTCTCATGATCCAAGATCTGGATCATGATTCGATTGAGCCCAAATTTGAAACACCTGATCCCTTAGTTGTAAGGGCCATGAGCTATTTGCATCCCTATGCTCAATGTCGTTTAGATACTTTCTTTCAGGGAGCAGTTTGTCCGGTATCAGAAGCAATTGAATTTCAAGATGATGATCAAACTGCAGGTGCCTGCCATGTGAAATTAGGCGACTCTCGAGGTTTGCGTCCGAAGTGTTGGTTTCTTTCTAGTAATTAATCAGAGAAATGAGAACACAACCAAGGATCTCTTGGTTGTGTTTATTTAAGCCTACTATTTAATAATGCCTCTCAAGCGGTACTGAATCGTGCGGGGATTGGTCACAAAGCCTAAGGCGTCAAACTCTCTTTTGTCTAAATCTAGCTTGCTGTCCGTGATGCAGCTTTTTTCAAGATCTTCTACAGAAAGACTGTTCAGGACAAGTTTATTGTTAATACAAGTCGCTTCTTGGTTTGTGTTCACGGCACCTAGCAAGACAACCAGACTAGGTGTTGGGGACTCGAAGCCTCTTTCATTATATTTTTTAAAAACTTGCTGAGATAAATCAGAAGCAAAAACTCCGCAGGCCCTGATCGCCAGTGTCTTAATACTTGAATACGAAGCAAGAGTTTCTACACACTGATACTGTGTTTTCGTCTTGATCCTATTGCATCCGTTCACAATATCGTTATCAATTTTGTAGTCACCCTCTAAGATCTTGATACAAGCAGAACTCGGTTGGAGAAGGCCAAGATCAATTTGAGTGGCAATTGTATTTTTCTTAGAAATTTCGCCACATCTTAATTCTGCTTCTAACTTACATGAAAGAGCATCTCCATTATCCAAACAGGTCTCAGGTGAAAACTGAATATCTTCTTCAATAAAGCTACTGCTACGACAAAGTTTTAAAACGGCTTCTGAAGCAGAGGCTTTGGCGAGCTTAATCGCTTCTTTTTTTGCGAGAAATTTCTTTAGGATCAGTCCCTTTTTAGAAGCAGAGGCAGTGACCTCAAGAGAAAGTGAAAGCTCCCCATTCAAACTCTCTATCTCTTTGAATTTAACACCTTCACTTGCTAAAGCTTGAAAAGATAAAAAAGTTGATACGACCAGGGTTGCTAGTTTCATATTGCCTCCAAATGATTAATTACTTGGAGATAATAACCCTAATGGGAAAAAACAGAGTGGAGGTGGTAAATTCTCTTCAGAGTGTATAGATGTTAGATACTATTATTTCACTTACAGATTCCCCCAAATCATTCCCTCTAACCATTCTTTCATCTGGGTTGGTTTAGGCATCCCTATATCTCGATTTTCGTCATTAATCAGATCCTTAAACCAAACCCACCGGATGTAGTTGGCCAGTGCTTGAGGATCACTTGTGGCCTTGAGGATTTCATTGATCGCATCAGTCTTAATCACCGGGTGAACTACCCCGTAGGCCAGTTTATTCCCTTCGATCGGGCGACGATAGTCATTCATCATGCGAAAGTTATCCGGAAAAGAAACCGGATAAATGTTGACCTTAATCCCGCGCTTAATCAGCTCATAAACACTCAGAGCAAACACATCAATAAGTGGGCGCATTTCATAGAAGCCTACGGGAGTGAGTCCTTCTGCTGCGATAAAAAACTTATTAAGGCGTTTGGATTTAACGATATCAATAGTCTTTTGAACAATATCCCCGTGGCCCACGGCCACAATGTGGTCACTCTTATCACAACGTTTGGCGAGAAATTTGGGGAAGATAATATCCACGTTACCAATGGAGCTGAGTCCATCGAGCTTGAGAGTCCCCTGGACAGAGGTATCATAAAATGAGTTGGCATGCATAAAGACAACTAGATTAAGTGTCTTTCCATCTAACGGCATCTTTTCAAAGTTTTGCAGCCCACGCCACTCAGTCCGAACCTGTTTTACTTCAGCGAGTTTCTTAGACACTTTTCTTAGGGCATCAATGATGGGAGCTTCATTCACACCATTTCGGCGGGTCTTAAAATAAGAGGCGTACAAAAGCTTAAGAAAGTCACCAGTGACGGGCCTCATCTCTTTAAGGTTATCAATGAAAGGAAGAAATGGTGTTCCCCAAACGCGGTTTGGTTTTTCGCCTTGAAGTTTTTTTATCTCACTGACGAACTTGCCGGTCCCATTAAAAAAGCCTCGACCATATTCAGTTCGTTCGAAATCATTCTGCTGACCCATGGTTCCTCGGTGTTCACCATAGAGCCGGAAATCCTCTTCAATTTTTATTAATTTCTTATCAAATTTACGGCGCTGAAATTTACCCAAATGTGGTCGAATTTCACCGTAATAGTGGTGAAGTTCTTTGAGTGTCTCACTCATGAAAAGATCAATCTTATCCAGAGTGAAGTTATCGTAGGATTTAAGAAAGTTATCGATTTGTTTAAGAGAAGTCTTGGTCTGGCCGGAAGCTTTGTTCTTCACCAATGAACCAAGTTCTAAAGGGGTGCCAGCAGTACGCAATGTTTTTTGGTATTTGCGTGAGAGCTCAATCTGGGCCTGATCCAGCTCAGTAAATGTTGTACCCCAGCTAAGTTGGGACAGCAGTAGGCCAGAAAGTAAGAGTATTTTCATAGTCCCCAAGATAACTCAAAAATGGGGAGCCTTAGGGGAGGGGGTGATTAATTATACGGGCCGTTTAAATATTAGACAGAGGCCCGTTAAAAAGGGTGAACATCTGGGCCAAAATTCAAGGCCAGTTCAAAAAATGTAGATAAATATTGCGACGTTCACTTTTTTGACGATAGTAATCGCACTTTGGGGCTATAGATTTTACCATCCTTAAATCTTTGAACTTTAAAATATTAAGCCATTTTAATAGGATGCCCCCCATGTCCAAAACCATACTCATGCTTTTGATGACTCTCGCTTATGCTTCGTCGACTTTCGCGACTTCTTGCCAGAGCACGCTTATCATTGGTGATTCTCAGCTCGGCTGGAATATGGATCCTTTTTTACAGTCAAGTTCACTTAACTTAGAGCAACTCAGAAGAATTCCTGAAAAGAGTTTAGGTTTTTTAATTTACGAGTCCTTGATCAGAAACTGCCCAGATCAACCCCACTATCTGTTTGCCCAGGGGAGTTCTGGTGTAACCGATTGGATGGAAGAATTCCAAACCACAGTTCCCTTCTTAGGTGGAAGTCGGGTCATTTTGAAGCCTGATTTCTCATTCATGGCGAAAAGAGCTGCCGTCGACATATCTCCTGAGGAGCAATCTTACTTGTCCATTCCTTCTATGAGGACTTTGATGAAATGGTATTCTCCAAAGAGAGTCTTGATCGCCTTATCCGCCAACGACTGGAAGAAATCTTCCCCGGAAATTATTAATCTTTATAAGAGTTTTTTGAAGTCGATCCGAGTTCTTCTCAAGGAAGATTCTGATTGCCTAGTTCAGGGGGTAGCGGGCCTTGATGGGCGGTATACACGGAGTATGAGACAACCAGGTGATCCAATAGAGCTCACACAAGAAAATGTGCAAAAACTGAATCGGGCAGTTCGTGAAGCAGCCTTGAGTGAAAATTGTCAATTTGTAGATATGACTTCGGTACGACCGACGGCTTTAGATGGCATTCACTACCAGGGAGATTCGGCCCGAGAAGCTTTTCTTACGATTCTGCCAGACTTGATCAAAACTCCAATGAGGGAAAATTTCTCTTATTCAAAAGTTCGTATTTATGCGAAGGAAGTGCAGCCTTCAGTAAAACGGGATACTTTTTAGAAAGTTCAATTAAGAAAGGTATTGTGTGGTTCTTGGGAGCATACCCTTCAAGACATTCTTCCATATCGCTTCGCAATCCACTCCATAAAGCAGCTGTTCCCTGATGCAAATGTACTTTTTCTTGCGAGCATTCAACTAGTACTGCCTCTATTGATATTTTATTACGAGGAGCCGAAGGATACCTTCCCAGCATCGTGACTTCGTTATAATAAGGAGTTCCTCTCATTTCAGTTACTAAATCTTTGGGAGAAAAATTTTCAGGAAATTTAGTTCTTAAATCCTGCCAGACCTGAGGAGCCTCTGTAAGACTTTTTGGTCTCGTACTAAGCATGTCTTGAAAGTACGAAGGGCCAATCAAATTGCATTCGCTTGAAAGTACGAATCCTACTCGGGATTCTGGGGCAAAAGCAGTTGCAAGATGATCCTGAGTGATGATGGAGCCACTTACAAGAAGAGACTGCGACAAGAGTTCCGGGTCTTGGAGTATTTTATAGCTCCAACTATCGGTTGGTATTTGAGATCGTCTTCGATAGTTTTTATCAATTTTATGAATAATATAGATAAAGTCTTTAGGATTATGATTGGATATTGAAGAAAAATAACTGGATTTCCAAGTCTCTCTTATTTTCAACTCTTTGTCAGAGTATTTGATATAGGGGAAGCTACATTCGTGCAGTGATTGGGGCTTTGATGTTGAACAGGAAAATAAAAAGGATAACATCAGCAGAGAAAAGCTTTTCATGCAAAGATTATTACTTGAATGTGAGTATATAACAACTGCTTTCAATTGTTCTTGACCTAGATCAATTCAATGATTTCAAATCATCGAATTCTAAGACTCCATTTTTTTGAATTATTGAAACAATCAAACTAATTTCATACACGATAATACGTAGATGTCGAAATTGCTAAATCTCCTATCCTTTTAGACCGATAAACTTCTTGATGAAAAAAGAATTTACTTTAATAAGAGTACAAAACCTTGCCCTCTCAATAATGATGATCTCTTTAGAGGCAATGGCCCGCGCTGGCGGTGGTGGAGGAGGCGGTCATGGTGGTGGTTACCGTAAGGGAGGTGGTGGCGGGTATGTGGTCTTCCTATCTTCGATTCTAATCATCATAAGAATTTTCTGGGTCAGAAATCGTCTGCGTAAAAGATCTAAAGATATCTCTTTGGCCTTACAAAAACTCAGTCAAGTGGACCCCTTGTGGACTGAGGGAGCACTCCTTGAGAAAGCTGAGGCGATATTTAGAGAGACACAAGCAGCCTGGTCAGAGCATGACCTAAAAAAACTCGGAACATTAATTCATCCTGCACTTCTGCCTAAGTGGAAGGAACTTATTCGCTTGCAAAAGATTCAAAACGAAAGAAATGAAGCGACTGACATTAAAATAAAAGAAATCTTCATTATTGATGTGGAGAATTATCAAGACAACAGTAAAGATAATTTTACCGTTTACTTTTGTGTCGACTGCACTGAAAAATATAGAACTCGCACATCGGCCAGGATAGAATTCGAAGAATATTGGACATTTGAATGGGAAGAAGTCTCTTGGAAAGTGAGTAAGGTTGATCAACTAAATGCTCTTAAAAGAACTATCAATAAAAAGATAATCAATGAAAGTAGAGCCACTAGATTAACGAGATCATCTTAAATACGGTCTCTTCAGGACCTCAGGAATGGATTATATCAAGCGGTGATATAAGATCGTTGCTGATCACGATCGAGCTAATTCTCTGGCTCCAGCGACCTAATTTTCATTATGGTTACAAGAAAATCATTCAAACCAATCGCCTTAAAAGTATTTAGACTCCCGAAGAATTTAAAACACCTTTGGGGGCGTCTGCTTGGGTTTCCGCTTTCTCTTGCAACCTAGGATGATAAATGTCTAAAACTTCATTAACGGCTTGAGCTGCCTGGCGACCTGGATCGTCTTCTCGTGGAGTTAGTCGACGGGCCGTATTCCCATTAGCTATTTCGCAAATATCCCTTACGTATGCGTAAGTGACTCCTTGAATCCTAGAGATGATAAGTCTTGCAATAAAGCCATATAGAACGACTGAGATAAGGCTTGGAACTAAGACGATGAGCTCGAAGACTCTTTCTTGTGAGGAAAGAAAAAGAGCCATTCCTTTCGGAGCCTTTAAAATAGTGAAGGCAGCTTGAATGATTGAATCATGCAACTGGTGTGTGAAGACATAGATTGAGGTGACTGTTATTGCGGTCAAAATACTCATGATACAAAAAAATTGAAAATAGAAAACAAAATCCAAGGCTGGACCATTCACTTTTTTCAGCTCATTAGGTATCTCAACCGTTTTTTTGTTCTTTTGTGCGTCTGAGTACTGGCAAAGGAAATTTCCGACTTTTATCAGAAGCTTTTGGTTCCCCAGCCCAATGATTTTAATTCTTTCTCCCTTCGCATTTTTGATTTCCTGACACATCTCCATCAATTGATAGAATGGCCGCAAAATAAGGTAGGCGAGAAACATTCCTATAAAGAAGACCGAAATAAAAAACACGCCTAAATAAGGTAAATAATCCAATTGAGATTCAAGAAGATAATTCATGAAGTCTTCGAGAGTAAGGCTATCCAGTGGAAAACCATTTGCCAAAAAATAGGAATGGTTCATGGATAGTAAAAGCCAGACAGAGTAAACAATCAGTCCCAACATTAAAACTGGAACGAGAGTAATCAGCAGTGCCGTTTTAAGCGTAAACTTTGTATCTTGTGACTGGAAAAGACCATTCATATTGTTCCTTTTATTAAACTCGAGCTAGTCTAAGTGTGCTTGAAGAAAATTCCGTATTTTATTTTTTTTATTTGGTTTAGACCGTTTAAGCCACTGAATAATGGAGCCGTCTTATTTTATTTATTGCCGGCGAAAGTCTTCAAAGCTCAAAAAATGGTCATGCTTAGGAATCTGTGAAACCCAAGGTTTTGTTTGGATCGTTGCAATATCAACGACTTCTTTTCCAAGACTCATTTCGTTTTATAATGAGTTTTATGGGCCATCTAAATAATAGGGAATTTGCTCGATCTACTTTTTTGCCTGGCATGTGGGTCAAGGTTGTTCGCAAAAACGCTCTCCCTTCTGATTATAAAATGTATCAGTTGATTGATCTCTCGCAAGGAGGCATCAGTTTTAAATCTCTGGACATTAATGAATTTAAGAGAGGCGATGAATTTTATATTCTAGAGATTGAGAAGAAGGTATTGGCAGAGTCTATCGTAGGGATTGTTCGTTACGTGGAGCCAATTGATAAATTCGGGATCGATTTTAAAGTAGGGGTTGAGTTTCAGGCGAAAATTTAACAGAGCATCCCTTGGAATACTCTGTTAAAATGAGAGCTTATTATTTTGAAATGACTTCTGATACATCGTCGGCTTTGCAACCAATCGCTTTGGCCACGTTCACATACTTATTCGGTGCTACTTTCAAATACGTATAGGCCAAGTCTACACCTTTGCCATTGATTGAAACTTCTTGGAGATTTCCGTAGTCAGCACTTGCTGATTTAACACTTCTGGCGACAGAAATCTTGGCCGATGCTATTTTTTCACCACAAGGCTGACAGAGGGAAGCAATTTCTGATCCATTTTGAATCAGGATAGTCGCTCTCTTGGCCATGGTAGAAGAGACAAGCTGGCATTGATCAGCAAAGGCAGAAGTTGATAAAACGAGCATAATCATTAAACCGATTTTTTTCATATAGGCTCCATCGTTGTTTTTTTATTCTGATGGTAGTGTATGAACTTTTTTGACTGGTAGTGAGATTTGAAAAGAAACGGGAAAAGATTATAGGTTTATTCTTTTGGGAGTTTGTAGTCCCCTGGATTCAGCGCCTTCTGCAAACTCTTAACCACCGCTTCAATATAGGAGTGCTTGTTGTCGACCTTATAGACTTCATCTTCGTGATACGAAGCTTTTTCGTCGTCTGCAATGATTTGATTTAATTCTGGCATGTTCAACTTGGATATAACTGCCACTTTGACTTCTTCAATTTTGGCCTTTTCTTCCATCGAAAGTTTATCATCAATTTTCGCCAAGACTCTAATATGATTGATGAGAAAACTCCTGTCTGCAGGCTTAGTAATTAATGGAAGTAATGAATTAAAGTCTGGTGGGGATCTTAAATCTTTCATCAAAATGGATTTTTGACCTTCATCAAACTTAAGGATTCGGAGTTTTTCTTCAATGTGACTCTGCTCCTCTTTTGAAAGGAATCCATCCACAAAGCAAAAAGAAAAGGTCGCGCGCCACAGGTTGAATTTACTATCGTCCATATTATTTCCGCCAAAAAGACTGGTTTAATTTTTGAGCTTATCGGTCAGTTAAGCTTAAACTTTAATTTGCCGATACACGTTCTATGACCTGGCAGCACCCTTTTATTCTCCTCTGTCTTATCACTTTCACCTTGGTCTCAACCACTAATGAGGTTGCGCGCTTTCCTGCGGCCGAAGATGTCACTCAGTATGGGTGGAAAGTGACATTTGAAGATGAATTCGATGGCAAAGATCTGGCGATTGCCAGAGGAACTCCGAGTAGTTGTTTTGATATGACTCCCCAGTGTTTACTCAATGGTTGGGGCCAAAAAGATTGCCGCCCTGAGTACCATGCGAATTTAAAAAATCTCAATAAGTGCAATTGGCGAGTCTATGACATGTATAACTGGATGGATTTTGATGCCAAAGAAGGCCAAGGCGTTAATGCTCTGGAGCCTTCTCAGGTCGAAGTCAAAGACGGAAATTTGATTCTCTATGCCTCAAGAAGTTCATTTTCTAAAGACCAGTTTGATTGTAAACGTAAATTTTATGACACTGAAATTAGCTGGGAAAATTTTACTAAAAAGTGTCCTTTTATTTCAGGTGCAGTCATGAGTAAGACTCATGAAAACCACGGAACTAAAGTTGGTTTTGCTCAGGAGTACGGGCGCTTTGAAGTCAGGGCGATTCTTCCCGGAGGACCTGGCACTTGGCCCGCTCATTGGCTATTGCCTGATATTGAACCTGATACAAATTCCGCTGGTAAAGGTTGTGGATGGCCCTTCAGTGGGGAAATCGACATTATGGAGATGTGGTCTGATTCAAATAATAAGCAGTACAAAGGTGGCCTGATTACTGGAGACTGCAATGAAAGTATCGCCGGCGGAGAGGGTGGCTATGGGAAGTCAAAAACTCTGACCACCGATTTTCATCTCTATGCTGTGGAGTGGACTGAAAATTACGTGAAGCTAATCTTTGATGATGAAGTCATTCATACGGTTTATAAAGATGATCCTATCAGAAGTAAATACCACCAAAATGATGGGACTAACTATTCTGCGGATGAACTGGATGACCGCTTTAAGCATCCGGCCAGAATTCCGAATCATCCTTTTTACTGGATTTTAAATACTACCATTGAGCACGGACTCGCCAAAAAAGAAAAGTACCGTCCTGATCCGGATAATTTTCAAACAACAAAACACATTATTGATTACGTCAGAACCTACGAGCGCTGCACCGCCAGTGATGATCCTAAAAAGTGCATAAAGTTTAAAGATAAGGACACGGTCTACAATTACAATTCTAATCGTAATGAAACGGCCACGATGGACATCAACGTCTTTCCTAGTCCCCAATTCAAGGGCCGGGATATGACCACGAGGATCACTTCCAATCAGTACTGCAAAGAAGTGACCTTTACCATCGTCAATATGGCGGGACAGATCGTGGGGGTCAATAAGTCCTCTGGGGACAACAATTACGGCGGCTACCTCTACAAAGGGCCGATGGAAAAAGATGAAACCAAAGAGATGGTCTTCATGACCCATAATCTTGCGGGTGGGATGTATCTGGTTACGGCCTGGTTTGAAAAATGTGGTGATAATGGGGCCGGTCAAGGCAACCAAGTGTTTAAAATGGTCATTATTTAAGCTGTCTAATTTTTCAACACTATGAAGGCTTTTCCGCTTTAGCCAGTAGAATCTAGTCCAATACCCCAACTCGAATTATGATCAGTTCATGAAAAACATTCTACTGGTTTTGGTTACACTCATCTTAAGCTTCACCTTACACGCTCGAAATACTGAGCAGGAGTTGCTGGATGTTCATTATGGTGCCCATGAAAGACAGGTCTTTGATCTGTGGTTACCTAAGTCTATGGGTAAGACTCCACTGGTGATTTATATTCACGGTGGTGGTTGGGTCATGGGTAGTAAGGATGAAATGCGCAAGAACGCCATTATCCAAAAATACCTTAAGGCCGGAGTTGCTTTTGCTGCCATTAACTACCGTTATCTAAAACATGCCCCACTGCAAACCATCATGCGTGAAGATATTGGTGGCTTCGTTCAATACATGCGCTACCACGCCAAAGAATACAACATTAATAAAAAGCTCATCATGTCTCATGGATTCAGTGCCGGTGGAAGTGCCAGCCTTTGGCTAGGAACTCATGATGATATCGCTGACGATGAGAATGTAAATCCTGTGAGAAGAGAATCTAGCCGGGTGCTGGCGGTAGGACATTTGAGTGCCCAGGTATCGTATGATTTCTTAGATTGGTATGAGTATTTTGAGCGCGATAAAGTAGACCAATTTTTAGGTGATCAAGTTTGGTCACGCTATCACCTTTCATCAATTCAGGATCTTTTGACTCCTAATGGAGTTGAGATTAGGCAAGACCTCGATTTTTACGACAACATGAGTGCTGATGATGCACCTATTTTATTTTGGAATGGTTTGCCCGATATTGAAAGCGTGGATGCAAATCACTTCATGCATAGCCCGAAGCATGCCAAATTACTTTATGCTCGCTCTCAAAAGGTTGGCCTGGAAGCTAAAATTATCCTGGACGGCGGAAAGCTTATTAAAAGTAACGTCATGAATGAAGCCTATAAGTTCTTTTTAGGGAAGCTTAAGAACAAAATGGATTAAGTCTTAGGAACTTTTTTGTTGTGGTTTTTAGGATTATAAATCATAAATTTCAGCCCCACATTGTTGGCCACGAAGCCTAAGTTATATTCTTGAGTACGGTCCAAAAATGCATGTTTTTGGTGGTAGAGTGATAATTTGTTTTCATAAAAAATCCCAAATCGTTCTTTTTTTGTATTGAATTCGATGCGGTTTTTTACACTTCCCCCATAACCTTGAAGAGCGTAAGCAGCCGTGTAGCCATCAAAATCCCACCATTCACCAGGCTTCACAACTACAGTGGTATTTTGGCCGGTGATGATTCCAGCTGCGACACTCGGAGTATAGGTAATAGAACCAAACTTTGTATCAAGAAGTTTAAATCTTTTGCCATAGCCAATTTCAAAATTCATTTCTCGGTAAGTGTTTTGGTTTCCTACAAGCTCGCTTTCACCAGGAACTTGATCATAGCCATCAAAAGGTTTATTGATCGGTGCCACTCCATCAACAGCAGTCCCATCAATGGTGCCCTTCATATATTTCACCTGATCATTTGCTTGTAAAAACTTCGGGTGAAAAGAAGAAAGGAAAAACTCGTTGCCATTTTTCTCGATACTGATTGTAAAGGTATTGGTTGGCTCATCAATAAATTGCCCAGGGTTGTGGCCAGGCTTTTTCCATTCTGAAGGTAGGAAAAACTCCCGCGAACTTCTCTCCGCCCATTGGTAGTCTTTAATCTCAAGGTTGTATCTTGAAGAATGCAGTGAAAGGTCGGTATGAAAATAAGTTGTGAATGAATTGCTGGCATAAAGACGAAGCTTCCATTTATCAGAGCATTGTCCGTCAAGCTGAGAAGTTGCTGAGTGGAGCTCGGCCTTAACGAACTCTTCACAAAAGCCTTTATCTAGGATCACTAAATCCTTTGGAATAGGCTTGCCCTGGCAGATGTCTAAGACGTCAATCTTGTCCTGAGACCAAGCCGAACAAGAAAGGATGATGGCCAAGACTAGCAACTGCTTCATAAATACTCCTGATAGGGAATATATGATGCAAGCTTAGGGCCAGAAACTTTCCGGTTTGTCCTTGAAAGTAGGTGAGGAGTGCTGTCTAAAAATTAGACAGCTCTATAACTTTTTCTCGTGGTTTTTAGGATTGTAGATCATGAACTTTAGGCCAAAGCTATTGCCCATAAAGCCTAGGTTATATTTTTGAGAGCCGTCCAAAAATCCATGGTCCTGATGATAGTAGGCGAGTTTATTTTCGTAAAACACACCCACTCTTTCTTTTTTCGTGTTGAATTCCAGTCTATTTGTAATACTTCCGCCAAAGCCTTGCACGTATTGAGAATCTTTGTATTCATCAAACTCCCACCACTGGCCTTCTTTTATCATGACGCTCAGATTTTCTCCGACCATGACACCAACTCCGATGCTTGGAACATACTTAATTGATCCAAATCGAGAGTCTATAAGAGTAAATCGGTGCCCATAGCCAATTTCAAAACTCATTTGTTTATGTGTGTTTTGATTGCGAACCAGCTCACTTTCTCCTGGAACTTGGTCATAGCCGTCAAAGGGCTTACTGACTGGTGCTACCTCGTCAACAGCGACTCCATCAATAGTTCCCGTAATATGCTTTACTTGATTAGGTGCTTGCAAAAACTTCGGGTGAAAAGCTGAAATAAAAAATTCATTGCCATTTTTTTCAAGGCTCATAGTAAATGTATTAGTTGGTTCATCAATCATTTGGGCCGGGTTATTCCCTGGTTTTTTCCATTCTGAAGGAAGGAAAAACTCACGTGAACTTCTTTCTGCCCATTGGTAATCTTTAATCTCGACGTTATAGCGAGATGATTTGAAGGTCACATCTGAATGAAAGTAAGTGGTAAAAGAATGGCTCGTATAGAGGCGAAGCTTCCATTTATCGTCAGTTTTAGTCTCAGGGCATTTGATTTGAACATTAGGTTGAATGCCTTTATCAAGAGTCAGAACACTCTCTTTCACTTCTAATTTAAGGTATTCAGCACAGAAGCCCTTATCCACAATGACTAAGTCTTTAGGGATGTTTTTACCCTGGCAAAGGCCAGAGAGGTCAAGCTTCTCTTGAGCAAATGCCGAAAGCGAGAACATTAAAGAAAGCGCCATTAATCTTTTCATAAATACCCCTGTGGACTTTATATAAGCAAGCCTAGTGCCAAGAGGCAGCAGCTTAGGTCTTGATATTTGGTCCAATGAGGCGTCTAAATAATCGACACTTTGAAAAGATGACTCTCTTTTTTTCAATTCCCCCTTTCATGATCCCTAAAGCAACTAAAGTAAGACCTATGAAAAAAACTTTCTTCTTATTTTTGATACTGCTGCAATCTGTTCTGGCCGAGGCCCGAGTCTATGATTTTAAAAAACTCTTTGAAGATTTAGGCTACAAGAAACAGACGAATTATTTTAATTCCACTCAAGATGAGCTGATGGCGATTGAAAGCTATATTGATAAATATGATAATTTTTATGGGGAAATTAATGATTTTCTTCGATTCTTTCCTAAGCCTTATGATTGGTCAGGCACCGGACCTGATGACGCCAAGTGGATGGTGGCAGGTATTGATCATATCATCAGTAAGGCGCCTGAAATTCCTAATGACATTATCCTTTTTCGCGGCCTGACCCTTAAGTGGCGTGGAAATAAACCATTTTCTTTAGGCGAAGAGTTTATAGATAAGGCCTTTGTTTCTACTTCAACCACTTATTCCGAAGCTGAGTACTTTGCCAAAGGCTTAAGTGACCCTAAGCATGCCAAAGAAAAGAAGGCCCTCTTTGCATTGTATTTTGATCAAGCACACGTCAAAGGACTCATGATTGATCAAGGTGAGGACGAGATCATTCTTAATCATGGTGAGAAATTTCGCATAATGGAGAAAAAAGTCAAAGCTGAATATGATTTGTACTTGGTACAAGTTTGTCAAAAAACTTGTAACTCTCTTGTAAAAAGAAAAGATATCTCTTCATGGTGGAAGAATAAAAACTAATTACTCTTTGAAGGGGATTTGTTTGTAAGACTGATCATCGTAGCCTGGTTCTAGATTTTCAATATAGCCAGGAATAATGTTTTTTTTCTCCGGCAGTTTTTGTGCCTCAGGTGCAAGGGGCGTCACCATAAAAACTGAACCTTTGGGGAAGACACTGGCCTCTTGCTCCTGAATTTGATTTTCTGGGCACACACAATCCGATTTTTCATAGGGAACTTCACTTTGAGTGTCGTCCCTCACTTCATCCACCTTGTCTTCCACTACGTCAGTTGCTGCAGCTTCCGTGGTAACTTCATCTGAAACTGCTTCACTGTCGCTAGGAGTATCAGTTTGGGCCACGAGGCCTGAAAAAAATAAAATCATGAAAAAAATCAAAAATATCTTCATAAATCACCTTCTCTCAATAGATGTTAGTGATATTTGTTGAAGACAAGAAGTGAAATGAGTTTATTTTTAGCGCAAGAAAAAACGATTTAGCTTGGTTCGTTCGCTTGAATCAGCTTGTCATACTCTAACAAGATCAGGCCTTCGACTTTGGGCATTCCAAATTTGGGATCTTGTTCTGGAAAAGGTTCTGAATTGCCCGTGGCCTTAAAGCCACGTCTTTCATAAAAAGCAACTAACTCAGTTCGAGAAGGGATAACTGTGAAACGGATGCGCTTAAGTCCATATCCGAGGGCAATGTTTTCGACATGTTTTAATAGAATTTTCCCCATGCCTTTGGCCTGAGCTTTTGGCTCCACTGTCAACATCCCGAAATACAGTGTATCGGGAAGCTCCTGAATCAAGTGCACACTTGCAATGATTGATTGAGATTCACCTTGGTAGGCGATTTCGATTTGATTGAGGGGCGAATCGATCAGTTTTTGCAGAGTTTCAGCATCGGTTCGTTGCCCGCCTAAAAGAGAAGCCTCAGTGGTCCAACCTTGCTTGGAATATTCCCCACGGTAAGCGGAATTCACAAGATTAGCAATTTCTTGGGCATTAAATTTTGTAGCAGTTTCAAACCGAATCATGGCTTCATGATAGTCAATTTAAGAATAATGAGTAAAATGAAATGATGAAAAAGATGAAAGGTTTTATTTTTGATATGGACGGAGTGGTAGTGGATAACCATCGCTATCATTTCCAGGCCTGGATGGAATTCGCCACCAAATATAAATTCGAACTTAATGCGAGTATTTACCGAGAGAAATTTAACGGTAAAACCAACCCTGATCTTTTTAAGATGATCTTTGGTGATATTTCTCGGGCGCAGATGAATGCCTATGCCGAAGAAAAAGAATCTAATTACCAAAGTCTCTATGCCAAAGAAATGAAGGCCCACACAGGATTGATTAGTTTTTTAGATTATTTAAAAACTCATCAGTATAAAATTGCTCTTGGGACCTCGGCTCCAACTTCCAATGTGGACTTTACTTTGGATCGACTTTTTCTTCGTAAATATTTTGATATTATTGTTGATGGGCCTCAGGTAACCCAAGGAAAGCCTCATCCTGAAGTCTATTTGAGATGTGCAACGTTGCTCGAGCTTGATCCTCGCCACTGTGTGGTGTTTGAGGATTCATTGGCCGGTCTTGAGTCTGGTTCTCGCGCCGGATGTGAAATCGTAGGGGTGGCGACGTCTCACGAGGCCTACGAGTTAAAACCATTAACAGAAAATATTATTCATGATTTTACCGAAGCCAGACGATTATTTCGGTTCTAGTTGCTGTTTAATTTTGACGTAAATTTCTTTTACGTTCACTTTTGAGTGAGTTTGTTCAAGACTTGAATACATTGTGACGAGTGAAATTCCTAAATATAAAAAGTCCGTAGAGATTTTAACTTTCTTTTCGAGCATGAAGTCGGCAACTTTAAAAAAGGAAGCTTTAAAAGTTTCCATATCAAACGACATTTCGGACGTAAGCGATGCACCAAAGTGAGACTTAAAGAGTTCTGCCAGCCTTTGGCGATCATTGGCCGGCCAGGCGTTTGAGGTTAATCCAGATTTAATTAGCCCTTGGTGAAATAGCGCCTCATCTTCATAATAAAATCCATCGTAAATGTCTTTTAGGCCGTTGGAAAATTCAGGACTAAATTTTGTCCACATGCCTGAAGGCTTGAAGTTAAGGACGTCATTTTCCATGGCAAGGTGTGCTGGACTTAGGTCAAGAAACAGTCCGTAGGGAGAAAAGAGTTGAGCAAAATAAAGTGTTAGGATTTTTTCTGCAGCAGGTTTTTGATTGTGCAGATCATAGTCTTTATCCACATGGGCCACGAGTTTTACCCCAAAAGGTGCCAAAAATTTGGCCTGTTGGTCAAATAACTCGACGTATCCCTCTTTTTGAATGATACGGCGGGACAGTTTGGGCAGCTCTGCGGCCAATACACTCCACTCAACTGCTTCAAATAGCACAGTGGGAACATGCTTCATCAGCTCTTTCAGAACTCCCGGCAAAATTCTCATAAAAATCATAAGTTGATTATGCTACACTCGATGAAACATTCGCTAGGGATTTAAATGAGAAAAATTCTTATCGCAGGTGCCAGTGGTTTTATTGGGCATGCGTTAATTCAAAATTTGCTACAACAAGATGATATTGAGATCGTCGGGCTATCCCGAAGTCACAAGACTTCCGACCATCCTCGCTTGACCTGGAAAAAATGTGACCTTTTTTCTCTCAAAGACACTTCTGATGTAATGGAAGGATGCGAGACCGCCTATTACCTAGTTCACTCCATGCTTCCTTCGGCTTCCTTATCTCAGGGAGCTTTTTATGATTTTGATTTAATTATGGCCGACAATTTTGTCCGAGCGGCTTCGATGCATAAACTAAAACACATTATTTATCTCGGCGGAATGATTCCTTACGCCGAAGATCTTTCTTGGCATTTAAAAAGTCGCCTTGAGGTGGAAGAAACTTTTAGGAATTCCTCGATTAAAACGACTGCACTTAGAGCGGGATTGATTATTGGTCCACATGGTTCTTCTTTTACAATCTTGGAGCGATTGATTCGGCGCTTGCCGATTATGATTTGTCCGACCTGGACGAACACTCTTTCTCAACCGATTGCCTTGAAAGATATTATTAAAGCACTTCATAGAGTGCTGATGGATGAATCGATTCAGGGGAAAATTTATGACGTTGGCGGTCCGGAGATTATTACCTACCAAGGCTTAATCAAGAAGGCCGGTCAGATTATTAAGAAAAACAGCACCATGATTACTTTAAATATTATTCCTTTGGCGCTGTCTCGTTTTTGGGTCTCGCTTGTTACAGGTGTACCAAAAAAATTAGTTTATCCACTCGTATTGAGTTTACGCTACCAGATGCTGGCCGGGATCGAGTACGTCTGGCCCTATCCGGAGGATCTGACTACTTCGCTTGACGAAGCACTGGCCCTTTCGCTTGAAGATCAAGACAAGCAAGCTTTCAAAGGGCATGTGCCTCCAGAAAAAGATGTTCGCTCAATTCAGCGTCTGGTCCTTCCGCCTGGAAGAACTGCAGAGTGGGTGGCAACGGAGTATTTTAATTGGCTGCCTACATTCTTTTCGACTCTTGTGAGAGTGGCGCTTGAGGGAGACCGTTGTACGTTTTATCTTTTTGATCCGTCGATTAAGCTTCTGATCCTTGAGAAAAGTCGAGAAAGAAGCTCTCCTGATCGTCAGTTGCTTTATATTGTGGGTGGACTTCTCTCGGCCAAACAGGTTCGCGGAAGATTAGAATTTCGAGAAGTCTTGGACCGAAAATATGTGATGGCCGCTATTCATGAATTTAGACCAGCATTGCCCTGGTTTATTTACCGCTGGACTCAGGCGCTCATGCACTTGATTGTTATGCGAGCTTTTGGTGAACATCTTAAGTGGCATGTTATTTCTTACAAAAAGGTTATCGTATGAAAGTTTTAGTTACAGGGGCGAATGGATTTGTAGGAAATGCACTTGTTCAGCACCTGATTGAAAATGGTCATGAAGTTACAGCACTTGTGCGCTCACTGCAAAACTTAAAACACCCTTCGCATAAAGTGCAATGGATTGAAGGCGATATCCTTAGTCCTGATAGTCTTCCTAAATTAAAAAAAATGGATAAAGCTTTTTATCTGATTCATGGCCTTAAAGAAGGCAGCGACGTTTTTGAAAATCAGGAAGCTGTTGCGGCGGTTAATTTCATTAACTGGATGAGGCCGAGTGGTGCTTCGATTATCTACTTAGGTGGACTCGGTCCTAGAAATGTTCCTCTCTCTCCCCATTTGAGAAGCCGTCACCTGACGGGTGCTATACTGGGCGCAAGTGGAATTGCTACGACCGAATTCAGGGCCAGCGTAGTTTTGGGTGAAGGCTCTCTGTCATTTGAAATGATTAAGGCCTTATCTGAGCGACTGCCTTTTAGACCTCAGTTTGAACTCTTAAGTCAGCCCTGTCAGCCTTTGGCCCTGCAGGATTTGATTAAGTATCTTGATGCGGCGATGGTTCGAGTACCTAAAAAATATGAAATTTTTGAGATCGGAGGCCCTGACGTTGCGACATACGGAGAGCTATTAGATCTTTATTCTGAACTTGCGGGACTCAAGCGTAAAAAAATTAAAATCCCTGAAGTTGAACTAAAAGTCATGATGAAGGTTTTGGAATACACCATTCCTGAACATGCCAATGCAGGAAAAAAACTGGCGGAAAGTTTAGAGCATCCTACAGTTGTGACGAATTCCGACTCACTGACAGCATTTCCTGATATTCAGCCTCAGTCACTGAGAGTCGCGATGGATATTGCTCGCTCAAGTTCAAAAACTCATTACGCGCCACTTTGGGAAAAAGATTTTTTACGAATTCTGCTCTCGGATAAACTGCTAACTCAGTCTGGTCTTCTTTCTCCGGATCTTTTGCGCAGCTTAGAGAAGGTAGCTAAACTCAAAGACATTTTGACCAAGAGATCATAATGAAAAAAGCCATTGGGATATTTGATTCAGGTCTAGGTGGCCTGACTGTACTAAAAGTATTGGCAAAGAAATTTCCGAATGAGTCTTTTTGCTATTTGGGTGACATTGCCAGGCTGCCTTACGGAAATAAATCTCCCGAAACGATCAGACGCTACGGACTTCAGATCCTCACTTATTTAAAAAACCAAAACGTCAAGGCCATCATCATTGCTTGTAACTCTGCCTCGACTGTTTTTTTAGGTGAAAATGAATTTGAAGGCATTCCTTTATTGAACGTGATTGAACCAGGGGCAGCAGCCGCTATTGCAGTGACTGAGGATAACCAAATTGCAGTTCTGGGAACTTCCGCCACCATCAGATCTCACGCTTACCGAGATACACTTCACCGGCTTGCTCCTGAAATTAAAGTCACCGAACAGGCCTGTCCGCTGCTAGTCCCTTTGGTCGAGGAGGGCATGGTGGATGACCCGATTACTGAGTTAGTTGCCCGACGATACTTGTCGGAGATTAGAGAGCAAAATATTTCTACCGTGATTTTGGGCTGCACTCACTATCCGGTAATTAAGTCGGACTTGATTAAGGTTTTGGGCGAAGAAGTGAAGTTAGTCGAGTCGGGGGATGTTCTGGCCGATGAGTTAAAGGCTTTATATCAGGATCATATTCTGGTTCCGGATGAGGGTGTCCGACAAATAAGGGTTTGTATTACCGATCTAACGGATCACTTTGAGCGACTTGCACATCAATTAATGGCACCCGAAAAAATTTCTGATCTAGAACGCATCGTTCTTTAAATTTTCCTCAGGTCACTTATTTATTTTCCGATAAGAAAGTGAATAGACCAGAGGAGAATCCATGTCTGAAGAAAAAAAAGTAATCGATTTTAACCAGAAAAGAAAAGAATCTATCGAGCAAAAGCGCCGAACTTTTGAGCGTGTAGTATTTCAGGAATTTTTGGGTGTTTATACGGTCGTTGATGACCAAGGCACAGGTTTCCCAATTAAGTTGGTAGATATTTCAGGTGATGGCTGTCAGCTTCAGCTGCCATACAGCATTAAGGCCATGAACCAGTTTAAGGCCGGAACTGAAGTCACTTTGAAGCTGTTTTTTACTAAAGGCTCATTTCTTCCAGCGGTCGTGACCGTTCGACACGCATCTGAATATATTGATCAGCAAGGTGATGCTTGGTTGCGCTTAGGGGGAGAATTCGACACAAGTCTTCCTAGTTTTCAGGCCCTTTCCCATTTCATCCAATTCATCTATCAATATGCGGAATATTCATGCCTAGATAAGGGTGAGAGTAAGGTTTACTTCCTTTAACCATCGCCCTCTTAAAAGTTTTTTGTTAGCATAGAGACCTCCTTTGGAGGTCTTTTTTTATGAAGTTGGCCATACTTGGTTCATCTCCTATTGCTCTTGAAGCGGCCCTGAGATTTCATCTCCATGGGGCCTCTTTGACGTGGTTCAACTTCGCCGAATTTGAGTATGAGGAATCTTTTCAAAATAATCTGTTAGAAAATACCTATGTTTCTGAAACTGGCCTTAATTTTTTAAAAGAAATGGGCAAAGTTTATGCTCCTTCAAATCCGCATAACTTTAGTGCTTGGAAAGAGCACTACCTGAAGCCACTAGTTGAATTTTTGAGCAATGAGCAAAAAGTCAGACCTCATCAAGTGGTGAGTATCAGTAAAAGATACCTTGCACCAAATGAGACTCCTCAAAACAGAACTCGCTTCCTGGATTTGTTTCGGGTTTTATTTCAAGTTAATCCTCAGGAATTCATCAAAGAGCAAGAGCTGACCAATCCTGAAGCTTTTGAGAGGCTCTCCCAAGAGCTGATCGATTCTCTTCAAACGAACCTCGAGATGTATGAGGATTTTGATCTCGTGCTTGATTTACGAAGATCAACTCAGGTTCCATCCCTCTCAGTTACGGGTCGTGCCTTAGGCGAGAGTCGGGTTTCAAAAGAACAACTGAAATATGGATTTGATGCTCTTGCTTTAGCCCAACAAATTCAAAATGACGCTCAAGATATGCGCGAATTGGCCCTCGTTGGCTCAGAGCCTCTGGCGGCCCAAATCATTTTAACTTTGGGTGAATGGCTCAAGGATCAACGTTCGCGCTTATTTATTGTGAGCGAGGAAGCCTGGCCTTTTCAAAAATTTCTTGAATGTGGTGAGGCCGATTCTGTCACAAGACTAAATAAGATTTTTGATTTTATGAATGCAGAGTTTCAAGAAGACGTAAATGAATTCCACCGCAAGCTTCGCGAGTGGCAGGATTTGGATGATTTTGTTCAGGCCAAAATCCAAAAACCGGTTGAACCTATTCCAAGATTAGTTTTCTTCTCAGGTCATAATGCTACAGCGGTTGATCAATTGATCGATAAGCGGCGCCTGTTTTTGACTTTAGAAAAACCAGACTTCAGAGAAGGGCTGAGGCAGCCCGAAAATAACCCACTTGAGTTAAAAACCATTGGAGCTGACCGGATCCTTGTTGCCAATAAAATGATGAAACCCAAAATGGATGTCCACCTCGGTATAAATGAAGTTGGATTCTTTGAGTGTGATCTAAATCTTCCCAATATTTCTGGGGCCTGGGATCAGGACCTCGAGAGACTGAAAGGTATTGAATATGAAATTTTTAAGTTGTTTAGTCCTGCTGACGCTCATTAGTTGCGCAGGCCCTGAGCTAAAACATAATATTGATTCGTCAGCTAGCTACAGAACCTCTGGAGTAGAGCAATTTTTTCTTCCCGAACTTCCTAAGTGGGCGAATTTTTCCTCTGAAGGAAGATGTTTTAAAGCAACTTCTTTTACTTATTTAAATTTTCAAAAAATTAAAGAGTCTTATCAGTTAAGTTACCTTCAAATGGTTGAACTTCAGGCCCAGTACAATGAGAGGCTTGAAAATTATTTTAGATCGACAGCTGTTCGATTTTTGAAGCCAATTGAGGAAGCAAGTTTCTTTTCGAATACTCTTGAGCAAGTGAAAGGCGGGGTTCGCAGTTTGAAACTTCCACAGGTGCAAGAAGTAGAAGTTATCTGGCTTGAAAGCTTTACTCCTGCAGAAATAAAAAAGCTTGTGAGATCCGAAAGATTCAATCAAAAACTTCCTATACTCTTTAGCAGTTGCCACTCTAAGCAAAGCCTAAATCAATGGATTGCTCAGGAGCAACTTGAAGATGCTGGCCTCTACACTCTTAGTGCTGAATGGTTGAGCCCGTACACTTCTCAGGCAGCACTGAAAGCTGGACTTAGTCTTGAGTTAAGTGAGTTGTTCGGAAAAAATATTAAAGTCACCATTACCTCGTCAGGAAATAAAACAACAAGTGAATTACTTTTACCATAAGGAGCAAATATGTTTGGTGGAATGAAAAAAGACATGGTCGATTATAAAGAAGAAGTTAAAGGTCTTACGGCCATCTTCAAAACGACTTTAGGTGATTTTGAAATTGAATTAAATGTGAAAGAAGCACCTCTGACTGTTTGGAATTTTGTAAACCTTGCAGAAGGTCGTCAGCCAACAGTGAAAGAAGGACCATTTTATAACGGACTGGTTTTTCACCGTGTGATTCGTGGATTTATGATTCAGGGTGGATGTCCTGAAGGTTCAGGTCGTGGTGGACCTGGTTACCGTTTCGCAGACGAATTCGACAAGAATCTTCGTCACACTTCAGAGGGGATTCTCTCTATGGCCAATGCTGGTCCTGGAACCAATGGCTCTCAGTTCTTTATTACTCTTGGCCCAACTCCGCATCTTGATGGTCGCCACACTGTATTTGGTAAAGTGACTAAAGGTATGGATGTCGTTAAGAAAATTGGTGAAACACCAGTCGGAGCGAATGATCGCCCTCGTAATGATGTTGTGATCAATGAAGTTCAAATCAAACGCAGTTAGTTTTTTTGAGAAGGGCCCGTGGAAACATGGGCCTTTTTAATTCACTTGTCCCGGAATCAATTTCTCAACCATCAATTGAATTGTCTCGTTGCCATTAAATCGGTTAATTCCCAAAGTAAATTGTACGGTAAGACCTGATTTTGCCTGCATCTGGAATAATTCTTCCGGAGTCGCTTCATTCCATTTTCCAATGTAATTGAAACTCACTCCTTGAACCGTGGCCTTATGAGCACCCATGCCACTAAAGGTCCATTTGACGTGGGCATCTTTCATGATTCGGTAGGATGAAATCTGAGCATTTTTCATACGGAAAATTGGTCTCGCATGTCCAGGCCCAAAGGGTTCAAGCTTTTCAAGATCTTTGACCAGTCCAGCATTGATTTCTTCAATCCCGATTTCGACATCAAAGGTGGATGTTTTCGTGCGAAGGTTTAAAGGAATCTCTTTTAAAAGAGCATTCATTTTTTCCTTGAAGGGCAGAAAATTTTCTTTTTTCATGGAAAGTCCGGCAGCGGCTTTATGTCCTCCAAACTTAATAAAAAATTCTTGGCACTGTTCCAGTAAATCAAACATATTCAATTCACCAGCAGTCCGGCAGCTGGCCTTAATCACACCTTCTTCCTCGGCATTGGTAAAAATAATGGCGGGAACATCGAACATATCAACCATTTTTGAAGCAACGATTCCAATCACGCCTTCATGCCAATGAGGTTGATAAAGAATATTTATCAGTAATTCCTCACTACTCAGAGCATCGATTACGTCTTGTTTGGCCTCGCCAGAAACTTCGGCCTGAATGGTTCGACGATCTCGGTTGGCCAATTCTAGGTGAGAGTAGTGTTCTCGGGCCTCAGTAAAGTCGCTTGAAATTAATTGCCTAAAAGCTCGCTCAGGATGATCCAGCCGGCCTTTGGAATTAATATGAGGACCAACATGAAAGCCAATTTTTTCACTTGAGATGGAATTCACGTTGAGTTCTTCTGGAGAAAAAAATGCTCTCACTCCAGGGTACTGAGTGGTGGTCATTTGTTTTAGACCATGACGAGTGAGCCTCAAATTAAGAGGAGTCATGCGCGCTAGATCTGAAATGGTTCCAATCGCTACAAACTGAAGCAAAGGATAGAGACTAGGAGTCTCTCGACCCATTTTCAGAAGATCATTTTTAATTTGCATCGCAAGTGCAAAGGCCACTCCTACACCCGCAAGGGCGGCCAGGGGAGAGTCAGTCGGATCATCCCGACGGCAAGGATTAATCA